>JAKARG010000095.1 GCA_021819345.1 Actinomycetes bacterium
TGCAGGCTGAAGTCGGCCCGGACCCCTGGCGCGTGGACCACCGCGGCGATCGGGAAGACGATCACCGCCGCGAGCAGCCCCTGGACCATGCCGAAGAGGACCTTGGCGACCGCCACCAGCCAGACCGGGGCGGGCGCCTGCACCCGGTCCTCGATCTCGCGGGTGAAGCCGAACTCCTGGGCGAGCTGGAGGGCGACCGCCTGCACTCCCTGGAACATCACCGAGATGCCGACCACACCGGGGACGAGGACGGTGGCGAAGTCTCCGCCGCTGCCGCTCCCCCCGCCGACCGACTGGCCGATCTTCGGGAACACGTAGAGGAACACGAACACGAGCAGCAGCGGCTGGATCAAGGTGCGCAGCACGAACTCGGGGAGGTGCTTGCGCAACACGGTGACGTCCCTCGACAGCAACGCCCCGAGGGTGGCCCACGACGCAGCCGTCGCCGAGCGCAGCGGGACTGCCGAGATCCCCGTGGAGGTCGGGGCCGCCGACGGGTCGGAGCTGGTGGGGGTGGTCGTAGCAGTCATCAGTCGCGCAGGTCCTTGCCGGTGAGGTCGATGAAGACGGTCTCCAGGGTCGGGGGCTGGACCGACAGGTCGAGCAGCTCGATGCCCGCGGCCTCGGCGGCGGCGACCACCCGTGGCACCAGGCGGTCGGTGCCGGTGACGTGGAGCTCCACCGCTGCTTCGAAGACCCGGGAGCGGGTGACCCCCGCAAGGCTCGCAGCCATGCCGGAGCAGGCACGCTCGGGGTCGCCGGCCACCTTCAGGGTCACGACGGTGTCGGCGCCGACCGTCGCCTTCAGGCGCTCCGGGGTGTCGAGGGCGAGGATGTGGCCGTGGTCCATGATCGCCAAGCGGTCACAGAGGTGGTCGGCCTCCTCCATGTAGTGGGTGGTGAGCAGGATCGTCTGGCCGTCCCGGTTGAGCTCGCCGAGGACCTCCCAGAGCGACAGCCGGCCCTGGGGGTCGAGCCCGGCGGTCGGCTCGTCGAGGAACAGCACCGCAGGGCGGTGCAGGATCGCCCGGGCCACCATGAGGCGCTGGGCCATGCCACCCGAGAGCGCGTAGACCGACGCCTTGGCCCACTTGCCGAGCTGGAAGCGCTCGAGCAGCTCGGTCGCCCGACTGGCGCTCTCGCGCCGGGGGATCCCGAACATCCGGCCGTGGAAGTAGAGGTTCTCCCAGCAGGTGAGCGCCCGGTCGAGGGTGTTCTGCTGGGAGACGGTGCCGATCAGCTGCTTGACGAGAGCCGGGTGGGCCACCACGTCCACCCCGCCGATGGTCGCGGACCCCGAGGTGGGCACCACCCGGGTGGTGAGCATCCCGGCGGTGGTGGTCTTGCCGGCGCCGTTCGGCCCGAGCAGGCCGAAGATCTCGCCGGCGCCGACCTCCAAGTCGAGGGCGTCGACCGCCTTGAAGTCGGTTCCCGGATAGGCCTTGGTGAGCTTCTCGGTCCGGATCACCACCTGCCGGCCTTCGGGGACCGGGGCGAAGCGAGCCGCAGCTACCGCTGTGGTCATGGGGACCTCATTCCTCTCTGCTGCTCCCGGCGAAAGGTTACGCCAGCTCGAGGCCTACCCCAACCGGAGCCCCGAGGCGGATCTCGGTCCCGGGACGGCCGTGGCGGGGAAGCTCGACGCGCTCCCGCAACGCTCGCCGGCCCTGGCAGGGGTGGGCACCGGCCGGCCAGACTGCGACGCCATGACCGCCGTCATGGACCTGGCCGATCGCTACCACGCGGGATGGCTCGCCGCCCATCCCTTCGCCGCGAGCCAGTACGGGCTGCCCGGGCACGACGCGGAGGTGCCCGACGAGAGCGAGGAGGGCCACGCCCGCCGGCGCAGCCAGGTCGAACAGTCCCTCTCCGAGGCCCGTGCCCTGCTCGCCGGCGGGCTGGAGGGAGACGACGAGCTCACCGCCGGCTGCGTGGTCGCCTCGGCGGAGGGTGAGCTCGACGGCCTCGACTCGGCGCTCGTCGAGATGACCGTGACCTCGATGCCGTTCCAGGGTCCGGCGAGCCTGCTCGCCCTGGCCTCGCGCACCGTGCTCCCCGACGCCAGGGCGGCCGGCGACTACCTCACCCGTCTGCGGCACGCAGGGGGCTGGATCGACCAGCACACCGAGCGGCTCCGCGCCGGCTCCGCCAAGGGGCGCCTGCCGGTGGCACCGCTCGTCGCCCGGGCGATCTCCTGGGCGGAGGCGGTCCTCTCCGACCCGGTCCCGGCGCCCCTGGTCGCCCCGACGCCCCCCGAGGGCTGGGGCGAGGCGCCCCGCTGGCTGGCAGAGCGTGACCTGGTCGCCGCCGAGGTGGTCGCACCGGCGCTCGCCCGCTGGGCCGAGGGCCTCCGCGAGCTGCTCCCCCGCTGCCGGGACGCCGAGCACCCCGGGCTCGTGCACCTCCCCGGCGGGGACGCCGACTACAGCCGCGCCATCCGGGTCAACACGACCCTCGCCCTCACCCCCGAGGAGCTTCACCGCCGCGGCCTCGAGGAGGTCGCGCGCCTCGAGCAGCGCTGCCTCGAGCTCGGTGCCGCGATCGGGCTCTCGGATCTCGGCTCGGTCCACCGGGCGTTGAGAGCCTCGTCGGCCGCGACGGACCCTTCCCGGGCCATCGCAGCGGCCGAGGCCGCCGTCCGCCGGGCCGAGGCGCGCATGGGCGAGGTATTTCCCCCTCCCCCTTCGCCTCCTTGCGCGGTGACCCCGATGCCGCACGCGGTCGCAGCGAGCGGCGCAGCACCGCATTACAGCTCACCGCGTCTCGACGGCAGCCGACCCGGCACCTACTGGTTCAACCTGGAGCGGCCGACGGCCGGCAGCGGCTGGGACCTCGAGGGAGTCGCGTTCCACGAGGCGGTCCCCGGCCACCACCTCCAGCTGTCGAGGGTGCAACTGCTCGGATCCCTCCCGGCCTTCTTGCGCCAGCGCAGCTACACCGTCTTCGCCGAGGGCTGGGGTCTCTACGCCGAGATGCTGGCCGAGGAGATCGGCCTCTACTCGGGGCCCGAGGCGCTGCTCGGGGCGATGGCCAACGCGTTGATGCGCGGGGCCCGCCTCGTGGTGGACACCGGGATGCACGCCCTCGGCTGGAGCCGCGCCCAGGCGCTCGGGTACTTCGTGGCGCACGTGCCGATGCCCGAGGGGTTCCTCGCCGACGAGATCGACCGCTACATCTTCTGGCCCGGCCAGGCCCTCGGCTACCTCACCGGCAAGCAGCGCATCACCGCCCTGCGGGAGCAGGCCCGATCAGGGCTCGGCGCCCGCTTCGACCTCCCGGGCTTCCACTCGGCGATCCTCGACCACGGCTCGCTGCCGATGCCGGTGCTCGACAAAGCCGTGTCCGCCTGGATCGGACGGGGCGGAGGCGGGGCGCGTATCGTCGGAGAGCGGTGAGCAACTCTCGCAAGTACCGCCGAGGTATCGAGCAGAAGGCCTCCGGAGGCGGCCCAGCGCCTTCACGGGCTCTCACCGTCAAGGACTTCGAGGCGCTCAGCGTCGAGTGGGCCGAGACCACCGACGAGGTCCTCGTGGCGTTGATCGCCGACGAGGCCGAGCGCGAGCCCGAGGGGATCCTCCGACGACAGCTGGAGCCGATCGGGAGCCGTTAGGGCAGCGGTGCCCTTGCCGTCGGCGCCCTTCAGGCCGCCACCATCCTTGCCACCCATATTCTCGCCCACGAGCCGGGGCTCGGCAACGTCGCCGGGGCGGGGATCGACGGGCGAGCCAACCGGGACGCCGCCGAACGGTTGGCCGCCGGTGTCGCTGCCGAGGCTGCTGGCGTGCCCGCCGCCGCCGAGCGTTGCCTCGAGGAGCTGACCGAGACATGAGGGGTCGAGCGGCTCTGCCCTTGCCGAAGCGGTGTCCGAGGCGATCGACGCGATCCGCGCGATCGTCGACGATGACGATGGCAGAGACCCCGACGACGGAGGCCCCGACGAGGACCAGCTGATCGAGGCGACGCTCGCGTCGCTCGCCGAACGGGCGTTGCGCGCCGCCCCGGACCGCCTCCCGATCGCAGTCGGCGCCGAGGTCGAGAGGCGCGCCGCGCTGGTCGTAGTCGTTCCCGACTGATCGGAGCTGCGGCGAGCACGACTGTGCCCTTGACCTCCAGTGGGCTTCAGGTCCTACGTTCCCCCTGACGCCGCCGGCGGACCAGCCGCCGGAGGACGAGGGAGAGGAGCGCCGAGGTGCGCATCGACGTAGGGAGCCTGCCGGAGCTGCAAGAGTCCGGGTACCTGACCACCAAGGCCGGCAACCGGCCGGTGTGCGTGTTCTGGCACGAGGGCCGGGCGTTCGGGATCGACGACCGCTGCCCGCACCTCGGCTTCCCGCTGCACCGCGGCACGCTCGAGGCCGGCCTGGTCACCTGCCACTGGCACCACGCCCGCTTCGACCTGTGCTCGGGGGCCACCCTCGACCCCTTCGCCGACGACGCGTCGGCCTACCCGGTCGAGATCGAAGGGGACCGTGTGGTCATCGTTGCCGAGGAGCGGCCCTTCGACGCGGCGGCTGCCTTCGGTCGCCTGGACGACGGCTTGGAGCAGGGCCTCACCTTGGTCGTGGCCAAGGCGGTGCTCGCCCTGCTCGGCGGCGGGGTCCCCGCCGGCGAGGTGGTCGCCGCCGGCGCCCGCTTCGGTTGCCGCTACCGGGGACCGGGATGGGGGCCCGGCCTGAGCGTGCTCACCGCCACGGCGAACCTCCTCGATCGGCTCGACCCCGCCGAGAGGGCCCTCGCACTGGTCCATGGACTGGTCTTCGTCTCCCGCGACACGGCCGGCCTGCCACCCCGCTTCCCCCTCTCCCCGTTGCCGCCGCCTGCTGTCCCGGGCCGGGCCCCCACCCCCGCCGGCCCAGGCACCCCAGCCGCCCCAGCCGGCCCGGGCGGCTCGCCCGGCCTGGGCGAGGCCCGCCTCGGGGAGTGGTACCGGCGCTTCGTCGAGACCCGGTCGGCCGACGCCGCCGAGCGCGCCCTCGTCACCGCCGCCGCGAGCCTCGACACCACCGGGCTCGCCCGGGTGGCAGAGGCTGCCGCCACCGACCACGTCTTCTTGGACGAGGGCCACGTCCTCGACTTCACCAACAAGGCCTTCGAGCTGGTCGGGCTCCTCGGTGCGGACAGCGCAACCTGGGTCGTCCCCACCCTCGCCCACGGGACCACCAGGGCGACCCGCCACGAGGAGGAGGGCCCCTGGCGCCACCCGCGCGACCTCGCTGCGATCTGCGCGGCCACCGAGGAGCGCCTACCGGGACTGCTCGAGGGGGCCGGTTGGAGCGGCGGAGAGGCCCCGGCGGCAGCGGCAGCGGCCTTCGAGCTCGCCGGCGGGCCGGGGAAGCTCGCCTCCGAGATCGGGGGGGACGACCCCGAGGCGATCGCGGCGGCGATCGAGGCGGCGATCTGCGAAGGGGCCTCGCTCGAGCAGCTCTCCCGCTCCGTGGCGCTCGCCTCGGCTCTGCGCGTGGCCCGCTTCCACACCCAGGGCGACCATGCCGACTGGGACGTGGTCCACCATGGCTTCACCACCTCCAACGCCCTTCACCAGCTCGCCGCCCGCTCCCCCTCCCCGCTGCTCGTGAGGGGGGTGCTCCACTCGGCGATGAAGGTCTATCTCGACCGCTTCCTCAACCTGCCCGCCGCCCGGCTGCCGACCACCCGCAACGGGAGCCTCGGCGACCTCGGCGCCTGCATGGACAGCGAGGGCCGGGTCGACGAGGCGGGCTCGATCGTCTACGGCTACCTCCGTTCGGGGGGCCAGCGCGCCGAGGTCGTGGCCGCCCTGGGCTCCGCCCTGCTCGCCGAGGACGCCGGCTTCCACTGGTTCCAGATGGTCGAGGCCGCAGCCCGCCAGGCCGAGGCGTGGCCCGAGGGGTCCGAAGAGGCGGCATGGGTCCTCGTCGCCGCAGCCCGCTTCCTCGCCGCCCACACCCCCACCCGCCGGGAACTGCCCCAGGTGGTGCGCATCGCCGCCCGGCTCGGGCGAGGTGATCCCCTCTACCACGACGACGGCGAGCCCGAGGACGCCGGCGACCCCGGCGCTCCGCTGGGGTGAGCCGACCCCGGGTTGGTCCCCACCTGCTTGCACCTCGGGCCCAGCTGCAGCGCCAGCCACGACTGTGAGGGTCCTCTCGTTGCTGCTAATGAAATGACAAGACCTCACACGGGCTGCTACCCTAGAGCGTAGTGGACACTGCCCTCACCTGGAGCGTTCTCGGCGTGGTCCTCGCCGGCTTCGCCGGCATGTTCGCCACGCTGCGAGCAGACTCGAGCGCCCTGCGAGCCGAGATCGGGCGCCTGGACACCAAGGTCGACAACCTGGGGGGCCGCCTCGATGCCAGGATCGACAACCTGACCGGTCGCCTCGATGCCGGGCTCGCCGAGCTCGGAGCCCGCATCGATCGCATGGACGCCAAGGTCGACCGACAGTCGGCGCGCATCGACGAGCACTCGGCGTGGATCGCCGAGCAGACGGCCCGGATCGCCGAGAACTCGGCTCGGATCGCCGAGCAGACGGCGCGCATCGACGAGCAGACGGCCCGGATCGACGAGCACTCGGCTCGGATCGCCGAGCAGACGGGCCGGATGGACCACCTCTCCGAGGTCGTAGAGGAGCACCTCCGCACCCACGACCTGGCCTGAGCCCCTGCGGGCCCCCCGGTCCAGCCCGATCGCCAGCGCCGAGGGGCCGGAGGAGAGCACTCGGCCCTCGACGGGCTCCACCTATCAGGGGGATAGGCTCGTTTCGCCGGGCGGCTCTGGTCGGCTGGTCGTGACCGGCGCAGCCTCAGCGTTCGCCGAGATGTCAGGGGCGCTCCAGATGGCCGCGTCCCGGGAGGGAGCTGGCATGCAACGAAGGACCCTGGGGCGAACCGGGAGGGAGGTCGGGGCCGTCGGGCTCGGTTGCTGGCAGCTCGGCGGGGGCTGGGGAGAGGTGAGCGAAGCCGACGCGATGGCAACCCTCCACTCCGCCGTCGACGCCGGCGTCACCCTGTTCGACACCGCCGACGTCTACGGGGACGGCCGCAGCGAGAGGCTCGTCGGGCGACTCCTCGCCGAGCGCCCCGAGGAGGGCCTCACGGTCGCCACCAAGTGCGGGCGCCGGGTCGCCCAGGACCCGGCCAACTACACCGCCGCGGCGCTGCGCTCCTGGGCGATGCGCAGCCGGGACAACCTCGGGATCGAGACCATCCCCCTCACCCAGCTGCACTGCCCCCCCGACGCCGTCTTCGAAGACGACGTGGTCTTCGACACCCTCGACGGGCTGGTGGAGGAGGGGGTCATCGGCGCCTACGGCGTCTCGGTGGAGACCGTCTCCCAGGGGCTCAGGGCGATCCGGCGGCCGGGGGTCGCGACGGTGCAGGTGATCGTCAACGCCTTCCGCCACAAGCCGATCGAGGAGCTGCTGCCGGCGTGCGCTACCGCCGGGGTCGGGGTCCTCGCCCGGGTCCCGCTCGCCTCGGGACTGCTGTCGGGACGCTACGACGAGGCGACGACCTTCGACCCGAGCGACCACCGCAGCTACAACCGCCACGGAGAAGCCTTCGACGTCGGCGAGACCTTCTCCGGCGTCCCCTACGAGGCCGGGGTGGCCGCTGCCCGGCGGCTCGCCGCCGAGGCCGTTCCCGACGGCTGGAGCCTCCCGGAGGTGGCCCTACGCTGGCTGCTCGACACCCCGGGGGTGACTGCGGTGATCCCAGGGGCCCGCAACCCGGACCAGGCGAGGCGCAACGCAGCCGTCGGTTCGCGCCCGCCCCTCGGCCCGGAGGTGCGGGCGACGATCAGGAGGATCTACGACGAGCAGGTCCGGGACCTGGTCGAGGACCGGTGGTGACACCCGCCCGTCTTCGGTGATCGGGGGCCGGGAAGCGCTGGCGCTCGGCGGTAGCGGTTGGCCGGCGCAACGCCCTGCGTCAGGGCGCTCGGCGTCAGGGCGCTCGGCGTCAGGGCGCTCGGCGTCAGGGCGCTCGGCGTCAGGGCGCTCGGCGTCAGGGCGCTCGGCCCTCCTCGGCCCCCGAGAGCTCAGTCCCGCTCGGGTTCGCCGTGGTCCTGGTTGGCCTTGTCGGAGCGCCAATAGGCCTTGGCGGAGATCGCCTCGGCCTGCCAGCCGTGGCCGATCAACCACGCCCTGAGCGCAGCAACCAGCTTGGCCTCACCGCCTAAGTAGGCGTGGCCGTCGCCGCTGCCAGGAGGGAGATCGAGCCGCTCGAGCGCATCGATCAGCTCGACGCCGGGCTCGCCGGCGCCTACCGGGTTGCGCACGACCCGGTAGGGCCCCCGCAGCTCTGCGACCGCCTCGCAGGGCTCCTCCCCGACGTCGGGTCCGACCTCCAGCACCACCGTCGCAGTGGCACCCCCAGGCAGCGACTCGGCCATCGCGAAGCTGGCCGCCAGGTAGGTCTCGTCCCCGACGAAGAGATGCCACGACGCGTCCGGGGTCGCCCAGATCTTCCCCCTCGGACCGATCGCCTCCAGGCGGTCACCGGGCCGGACGGCTGCGACCCAGCGCGCTCCCGGTCCGCTGCCGTGGGCCGAGGCGAGCAGGTCGGCCGTAGCACGGTCACGGTCGAGCCGCCGGATGCTGTAGCGGCGGGTCACCGACCTGCCGCCAGTGGCGGGCAGCGAGATCGTCAGGTCCTGGCCGGGATGCCAGGGAGCCTCGGCCAGGCGGGGGTCGGCCACCGTCACCTGGCGCATCCCGGCGCCGCGCTCGACCACGTCGGTCACCGACAGGGCGAGGGCGGGGACCCCCTGGCGCGCCGCCAGCGCAGCAGTGACTGCGCTCGGGTCCCTGGCGCTCGTCGCCTCGGATCCGCCGCGCCGGTCGGTGGGAGCGTCACTCATCTCGCCTCGCTCTCTCGTCGCCCGGCGGTACCGGGGATCTGCTGCCGGCGGGGGGCCAGGCCGCGGCGACAATATCCCAGGCGGACGCCGATCCGCGCCCGGCGAACTGCAGTGGTGCCCGCCGGGCCGAAGCGGCTCGGGGGGCCGCGCCCGCAGGAACCCGAGGGGACCGGGCCGGCGGTGCTCGCAACAGCTCAGGGCAGCCCGGGTCGGACCAGCCCGGTCTCGTAGGCGGCAACGACGAGCTGGGCCCGGTCCCGGGCATGGAGCTTGGTCATCGTCCGGCTCACATGGGTCTTGGCGGTGAGCGGGCTCATGTAGAGCTCACCGGCGATCTCCTCGTTGCTCAGGCCGGCACCGACCAGGGCGAGCACCTCCCGCTCCCGCTCGGTCAGCGCAGCGAGCCCGGCCGGGTCGACCGAGCGGGCCGGGCTGCGCCCGGCGATCCCGGCGATCAGCCGCCGGGTGACGCTTGGCGACAGCAAGGCGTCGCCGCGGGCAACCACCCGGATGGCGTTGGCCAGCTCCTCGGGCTCGGTGTCCTTGAGCAGGAACCCGCTTGCCCCGGCGCGCAGGGCTTCGAAGACGTACTCGTCGTCCTCGAAGGTGGTGAGGATGAGCACCTTGGTGGCCGACAGGTCGGGGGCGGCCCCGATCCGCCGGGTGGCCTCCAGGCCGTCCACGCCGGGCATGCGGATGTCCATCAACACCACGTCCGCCCGCTCGGCGCGCGCCGCTTCGACCGCCTCGGCTCCGTCGGCGGCCTCGCCGACCACCTCGATGTCGGGCGCCACCACGCCCAGCACCCGGACGCCGGCCCGCCCGAGAGCCTGATCGTCGGCGCGAAGTACCCGGATCAA
>JAKARG010000096.1 GCA_021819345.1 Actinomycetes bacterium
CCGATCTCTCGTTCTAGATCCCGGGACCGTGGTCCATACCGGCCACGGCGAGGACACGACGGTCGGGGCCGAGGCCGCCGCTCTCGGGTAGCGCCGGCACCCGTGGGCGCCCGGTCCAGCGGAGCGGCGGTCGGCCAGGAACCAGCGGGGTGGCGGTCCACCGGAAACTAGGACGTCCTAGTATGTAGGCGTGGTCGACGACCAGCAGACCCCCGATCCGCCGCTACAGGTTCCGCCGCTGCACGTCCCGTCCCGACCGGTCCGCTTCGTGACCGCGGCCAGCCTCTTCGACGGCCACGACGCAGCGATCAACGTCATGCGCCGCCTGCTGCAGCGCCAGGGGGCCGAGGTGGTGCATCTCGGCCACGATCGCTCCGTCGACGAGGTCGTCGCCGCTGCGGTCGAAGAGGACGCCGACGCGGTCGCGGTCAGCTCCTACCAGGGCGGTCACAACGAGTACTTCCGCTACCTGGTCGACCGCCTGCGCGCCGTGGGACGCAGTCGGGTGCGGATCTACGGCGGGGGAGGAGGGGTGATCCTCGCGGAGGAGGTCTCCGCCCTGCAGGGCTACGGGGTGAGCCGGATCTTCACCCCCGAAGACGGTCAGCGCCTCGGGCTGGAGGCGATGGTCAACACCATGATCGCCGAGTGCGACCTGGCCGGCCGGCCGGAGCTCGACGAGGCCGAGTGGGAGCGGCTCGGCTCCTGGGACGCCGGTGCCTTGGCTCGGGTGGTGACGGCGATCGTCGAGGGCACGCTCGACGCGCCCAGGCTCGAGGTGCTGCGCCGGGCGGCTGCGGTCGCTGCCCCGCGGGTCCCCGTGCTCGGCGTGACCGGTACCGGTGGGGCCGGCAAGAGCTCGCTCACCGACGAGCTGGTCCGCCGTCTCCGCCTCGACCAGGAGGACAAGCTCGCCATCGCGGTGATCGCCGTCGATCCGACCCGGCGCAAGGGGGGAGGCGCGCTGCTCGGTGACCGGATCCGGATGGGATCGATCGACGGCGACCGGGTCTGGTTCCGTTCGCTCGCCACCAGGGCCTCGCTGAGCGAGGTGCCCGACACCCTGGCGGACGTGATCGCCGCCACCCGTGCGGGCGGGGCGGACCTGGTCGTGCTGGAGACCCCGGGGATCGGCCAGGGGGACGCAGCCGTGGTCGGCTTGGCGGACGTCTCGCTCTACGTGATGACCCCGGAGTTCGGGGCGGCCAGCCAGCTCGAGAAGATCGACATGCTGGAGCTGGCCGACGTCGTCGCGATCAACAAGTTCGACCGGCGCGGCGGCGCCGACGCCCTGCGCGACGTCCGCCGTCAGCTCGCCCGGGACCCGGAGCGCAAGGGGGTCCGCCACGAGGAGCTACCCGTGTTCGGGACGGTCGCCTCCCGGTTCAACGACGACGGGGTCACGGCCCTCTACCACGAGCTGCGCGACCGGCTGGCCGGCCGCGGCCTGGGGGTCACCGCCGGGACCTTGGCGAGGGTGACGACCCGGACCAGCTCCTTGCACGAGGCGGTCGTCCCTGCCTCCCGGAGCCGCTACCTGGCGGAGATCGCCGGCACGGTCAGGGCCTACCATGCCCGCACCGAGGTGCTGGCCGCCGCGGCGCGTCGCCGCCAGCAGGCACGCGAGGTCGCAGCCGCCCTGGAAGACGCGGTCGTAGCCCGGGCCGCTGCCGTGCCGGCGGGGGGAGCGGTAGCCCCGGGGGGTTCCGTAGCCCCCGAGGGTTCCGTAGCCGCAGGTGGCGCCGTGCCGGCCGGGGGCGCCGTGCCGGCGGCTCGACGCGATCACGAGGTGGCGGCGAGCGCGGTCCGGGCGCTCGAGCGCGAAGCCGATGCAGCCCTCGACGAGCCGAGCCGAGCCGCCCTGTCGGCTTGGCCGGAGGTGGTGCGCCGATACCGCGACGGGGACGACAACTACCGCCAGTCGCTGTCGGGGAGCCGGGTACCCCGGGTCGCGCTGCCCCGTACCAGCGACGAGGGTGACCTGCTGCGCTGGATCCGATCGGAGAACCTGCCAGGGTCCTTTCCCTATGCCGCCGGGGTCTTCCCGGCGAAGCGCGTCGGGGAGGACCCGATCCGGATGTTCGCCGGCGAGGGTGACCCGATGCGCACCAACCGCCGCTTCCACCTCCTCGCCGACGGGCAGCCGGCCACCCGCCTGTCGACCGCCTTCGACTCGGTGACCCTCTACGGCCGGGACCCCGATCCCCGTCCCGACGTCTACGGCAAGGTGGGCAACGCCGGGGTCTCGGTCGCGACCCTCGACGACATGAAGGCCCTGTTCGACGGCTTCGACCTGCTGTCGCCGACCACGTCGGTCTCGATGACGATCAACGGGCCGGCGCCGACCATCCTCGCGATGTTCTTCGCCACCGTCGTAGACCAGGCGATGGACCGCCGCCGGGCGGAGCTCGGCCGGGAGCCGACCCCGGATGAGGCCGATGCCGTGCGCGCCGACGCCCTCGGGCGGGTGCGGGGCACGGTCCAGGCGGACATCTTGAAAGAGGACCAGGGCCAGAACACCTGCATCTTCTCGACGGACTTCTCGCTCCAGATGATGGGCGACGTCCAGGAGTGGTTCGCCGCCAACGGCGTCCGGCACTTCTACTCGGCGTCGATCAGCGGCTACCACATCGCCGAGGCGGGAGCCAACCCGATAACCCAGCTGGCCTTCACGCTGGCCAACGGGTTCACCTATGTCGAGGCGTACCTCGCCCGGGGGATGGAGGTGGACGACTTCGCGCCCAACCTGTCGTTCTTCTTCTCCAACGGGATGGACCCCGAGTACACCGTGATCGGCCGGGTCGCCCGCAGGATCTGGGCGCTCGCCATGCGAGAGCGCTACGGCGCCGGTCCCCGTTCGCAGCGCCTCAAGTACCACGTCCAGACCTCGGGCCGCTCCCTGCACGCGCAGGAAATGGCCTTCAACGACATCCGAACCACCCTTCAAGCCCTGTGCGCGATCTACGACAACGCCAACAGCCTGCACACCAACGCCTACGACGAGGCGGTCACCACCCCGACGACCGCGTCGGTGCGCCGGGCGATGGCGATCCAGATGATCATCAACAAGGAATGGGGGTTGGCGTCCAACGAGAACCCCCTGCAGGGCAGCTTCGTCGTCGAGGAGCTGACCGACCTCGTCGAGGGCGCCGTGCTCGACGAGCTCGACCGGCTGTCGGAGCGCGGCGGGGTGCTCGGGGCGATGGAGACCGGCTACCAGCGGGGGAGGATCCAGGACGAGTCGATGCTCTACGAGTCGGCAAAGCACGACGGGAGCCTGCCGATAGTCGGGGTCAACACCTTCCGCCACCCCGACGGTGAGGCCGTCGAGCAGGGGATCCCCCTGGCCCGCTCGACCGACGAGGAGAAGCAGTCCCAGCTCGACCGGCTCGCAGGGTTCAAGGCCCGCCACGCCCTGGAGAGCCCTGCAATGCTCGCCCGGATCCGGGAAGAGGCGCTGGCCGGCCGGAACGTGTTCGCGGTGCTGATCGAGGCCGTGCGGGTCTGCAGCCTCGGCCAGATCACCGAGTGCCTCTTCGAGGTGGGGGGTCGTTACCGGCGGAACCTCTAGCCAGCGGGAGCCGGCCGCGACCCACCAGAGCCGAACGAGGCGATCACCTGGTCCGACAGCGGCGGCCATGCCCGCTTGGCCCAGGGTCCCCACGCCCGGTCGGCCAGCTCGGCGCAGGCGACGCCGGCGAGCGGGTCGACCCAGAGGAAGGACCCCGAGCGGCCGAAGTGCCCGAAGGTCTCCGGTGAGCAGGCCCGCCCGGTCCAGTGCGGGTCCTTACCGGAGCGGATCTCGAAGCCGAGGCCCCAGTCGTTGGGGCTCTGCAGGCCGTAGCCGGGGAGGACGCCGTCCAGATGGGGAAAGGCCACGCTGGTGGCGCGAGCGACCGTCGCGGAGGACAGGAGACGGGGGGCGAGCAGCTCCGCCCCGAGGCGGGCCAGGTCGTCGAGCGGGCCCTCTGCCCCGGAGGCCGGCGAGCCGGCGAAGGCGGTCGCCGTCATCCCAAGCGGGTCGAGGACCGCCTCGCGCAGGTAGTCGACGAAGGGCATCCCCGAGGCCTCTGCGAGCGCCCTGCCGAGCAGCTCGAAGCCGGCGTTGGAGTAGATCCGGCGCGACCCCGGCGAGGCGATCGGCTCGGGGGTGTCGGGAGCGAGGCCCGAGGCGTGGGCGAGAAGGTGGGCGACCGTCGAGCCTGGTGGGCCGAGGGGCTCGTCGAGGCCGAGGGTGCCCTCCTCGACCGCCACGAGCACGCCGAGGGCGGTGAGGAGCTTGCTGACAGAGGCCCACGGCCGGACGCGCTCGGCTCCGCCCGTGGTGGCCGCTGTCCCAGCTGGCGTCACGACGGCGACAGCGGCGACCGCCGGCCATCCGGCGACGGCTGCGAGGGGGTCAGGCACCGGTCCCTGGGGCCGGGCAGTCGAGGGCGCTCGAGAGCACCTCGAGGTTGTACTCCATCAGCTCGAAGTAGCCCTTGCGGTGCCCGGGCCACCCGCCCGGTGGCTCTCCGGTGAGGGGGTCGAGCGTGCCGAGCCTCACCCCTGCCTCGGCCTGCACCTCGAGGAGGCCGTCGAGGGGCTGCCATACGTCCCGGTAGATCTCGTGGACACCGAGGCGTCGGACCAGGGCGACCTCGCGCTCCACGATCGACTGCGGTGGCCGCAGCGGCTGGTCCCGGGAGCCGTTGATGGCCACCACCTTCAGCAGGTAGCGCCCGTCGAGGAGGCCGAAGGTCGGGTCCGAGGCGGCGATGGTGTGCAGTGGGCAGGCGCCGAGCGTGCTCAGGTAGTCCCCGTCGAGCGAGCCGAGCAGGGCCTGCTCGTTGTCCTCTCCGTTTGCGAAGGTGCCCTTGGCGGCCGGGTCGACCCTCTCCAGCGCGGACCCGATGCTCCTTGCGACCTGCTCCATCCGGAAGGGGCTCAGCCACGGGTAGGCGGGGAGGCCGGGGTCCGCCTCGGACAGGTCGAGCACGTGTGCCGAGCCGGCCGCCGCAGCGTCGAACGACGGTTGGAACCCGCCCCCAGCCTCGATCACCAGCCCGGCGGAGCGGACCCGGGCGGCCTCGGCGGGGTCGAGCTCGTAGGTCCTCGGGTCCTCTCCGGGGGGCACCACGTCGACGACGTGGACGTTGCCCTGGCCGATCTCGCTCGCCGCCTGCTGCAGCGCCCACAAGCCGGTCACGACGGTCACCACCGGGGCGCCTCGGGTCGCCTCCGCCTTGGCCGGCCCCCCGCAGCCTGCAGCGAGGACGGCGAGGGCGGTCGCCCCTGCGGCCAGGCCGGTCAGCCGTCGGGCGCCGGGCAGCCACCCCGTGCGCTGGCGGCGGCCATCTCGACGGGTCCTGCTCATCCGCCCCCATTGGATCGGCAAGCGGGTGCTACGGCAAGTCGGCCGGCCTGGTCAGCGGCCTCGGCCGATGCCGTGCTCGCGGAGCGGTCCGACGGCGAGGCCCGCCGCCTGCCAGTCGCCGGCCAGGGCCGGCAGGGCCGTGAGCGTGCGCTTCCAGCTCCCGGGCGCCGAGGTCAGGTCGGAGTCGTGGAGCAGGACCGTGGCTCCGGGGCGCATCGTGGCGCGGACCTCCGCGACGACGTCCTCGGCCTCGATCCCGGGGCGCCAATCGCGCCCCCAGGTCGTCCAGAGAACAGGTCGGAGACCGGTCCGGCGCGCAGCGACGAGCGAGGAGGCCGCCAACGCCCCGTAGGGAGGGCGGAACCACCGCAGCTCCACCCCCGAGGCCTCCTCGATGAGGTCGCGTGCCCGGCGTAGGTCGTCGGTGACCCATCCTGCGGGTCGCAGCAGGTGGTTGGCATGGGTGTCGCCGTGGACCCCGAGCTCGTGGCCCCGCTCGACGATCTCCGCGCAGAGCCCTCTCGCGCGACGCACCTGCGAGCCGAGAAGGAAGAACGTCGCTGCCAGGCCGAGACGCTCGAGCTCGTCCAGGAAGGCCGGGGTCGACTCCGGGTCGGGACCGTCGTCGAAGCTCAGCGCGACGTGGTCGGACCGGCCGACCCCGGCCAGTCCGGGAAGCACGACCGAGCGGGCCCGACGGAGGAAGACGATCCCGGGTGCGAGGTGGGCGAAGGCCCCGGCTGCCACGGTGGCGACACCGAGAGCCCCGGCGTGGACCAACCGGCGCCGCTCGCTCCGAGCGGGCCGGCGCGTCGGTTGCACGCTTGCCCAAGGTAGCCGAGGCCCGCGATCACTAGCGTTGGGCGGTCGCTCGGAGAGAGGGGAGCCAGAGGTGAGGGTGCCGTTCAACGTCGGGGACTTCTTGCGTCGGGGAGTCGAGGTCTACCCCGAGCTGCCTGCGGTGGTGGACGAGCCGGGAGTGCCGGGCTCGTTCGGGACGATCACCTACCGCCAGCTCGACGCGCGTGCACGCGGTCTCGCCATCGCCCTTGAGGACCTCGGTGTCGGGGTGGGCGAGCGGGTGGCGATCGTGAGCCCCAATGCAGCCCGGTTCCAGACCGCGTTCTTCGGGGTGAGCGCCTACGGGCGGGTCCTGGTCCCGATCAACTACCGGCTGAACGCAGAGGAGATCGGCTACATCGTCGAGCACTCCGGGGCGTCGGTGCTGCTCGTCGACCCGGAGTGCGACGCCGCCCTCGGCTCGGTCGGAGCACGGCACCGCATCGTGCTCGACGGGGTCGACGACTCGGCGCTGTGGGCGGAAGCACCTCCGGGTCGGTACCCGAAGGAGTGGGGGGGCGGGGAGGACGACACCGCGAGCATCAACTACACGAGCGGGACCACCGCGCGCCCGAAGGGGGTGCAGCTCACCCACCGCAACTGCTGGGTGAACGCCGTGACCTTCGGTTGGCACGTCGGGGTCTGCGAGCAGGACGTGTTCATGCACACCCTGCCGATGTTCCACTGCAACGGCTGGGGCATGCCCTACGCCGTCACTGCGATGGGGTGCCGGCAGGTGGTGGTCCGCAAGATCGACGGGGAGGAGATCCTGAGGCGCATCGAGCAGCACGACGTGACCCTCCTGTGCGCGGCTCCCGCGGTCGTCAACGCCATCCTCGACGCCGCCGCCGTCCGTGCGGCGCGCGCCCAGTACGTGCCGGGGTCGAGCGTGGTCCGAGTGGTCGTCGCCGGCGCTCCGCCACCGTCGCGCACCATCGAGCGGGTCGAGACCGACCTCGGCTGGGAGCTCATCCAGATCTACGGCCTGACCGAGACCTCGCCGCTGCTCACCATCAACCGGGCACCGGTGGCCTGGGACGACAACCCGCCGCATGTCAAGGCCCGTCTCCAGGCACGCGCCGGGGTCCCCGCGGTCGGTGTGCGGGTCCGGACCGCTCCCGACGGGGAGGTGCTCGCCCGCTCCAACCACGTCTTCCACGGCTACTGGGACCAGCCCGAGGAGACCGCCAAGGCGATGGCGGACGGGTGGTTCCGCACCGGCGACGAGGGCTATGTCGATGCCGACGGGTACCTGGTGATCTCCGACCGGAAAAAGGACGTGATCATCACCGGCGGGGAGAACGTGAGCTCGGTGGAGGTGGAGGACTGCCTCTACCAGCACCCTGCGGTGGCCGAGGTGGCGGTGATCGGCGTTCCCGACGACAAGTGGGGTGAGACGGTCAAGGCACTGGTGGTGCTGCGAGCCGGCTCCGAGGCCGCCGAGGCCGATCTGATCGCATTCTCACGGGAGCGCCTGGCGCATTTCAAGTGCCCGACGTCGGTCGACTTCGTCGACAGCTTGCCCCGGACCGCCACCGGGAAGCTCCAGAAGTTCAAGTTGCGCCGGCCCTACTGGGAGACCCGCCCTCGCCGGGTCAACTGAGCCGCTGATACCTGCTGCCCGTCTGGGCTCCGGTCGCCCGCCTGGGCTCCTTTCGCCCGGGCTCCGGTCGTCTCATCGCCGCCCGCCCAGGCGCCGGTCGGCGATCAGGTCGAGCACCAGACCGGTCCAACCGGTCTGGTGGGACGCCCCGAGCCCGGCACCGGTGTCGCCGTGGAAGTACTCGTGGAACCAGATCTGGTCGGTCCACCCCGGTCGCTCGGAGAGGGTGCCCGCCCCGCCGACCGGGCGGCGGCCGTCGGCGTCCCGGAGGAAGATCGACACCAGCCGGCGCGCCAGGTCGTCGGCGACCTCGCCGAGGGTGAGCTGGCGACCCGACCCAACCGGGTGCTCCACCCGGAGGTGGTCGTGGAAGTAGCGGCCGTAGCGGTCGAGGGACTCGATCATCAGGTAGTTGAGCGGGAACCAGACCGGCCCCCGCCAGTTGGAGTTGCCCCCGAAGAGGTAGTTGGTCGACTCGGCCGGCTCGTAGTCGATGCTCGCGCTCTGGCCCCCGAGCTCCATCGAGTAGGGGTTGTCGCGCAGGCGCGCACTGAGCGAGCGCAGCCCGTGGTCGGAGAGCAGCTCTTCGGGGTCGAGGACGCGCCGCAGGACCCGCACCAGTCGGTCCCGGTCGACCACCGACAGCAGGCGGGCGCCCTCGTGTCCCGGGTCGTTCAGGTGGGAGACGTGCTCGGCGTAGCGAGGCTTGTGCCGGGAGAACCAATCGAGGCGCCGGCGGAAGTCCGGGAGGTCGGCGATGTCGGCGTCCTCCAGGATCGCAGCAGCGAACAGGGCGATGCTCCCCGCGATCGACACCACCCGGATCGGAGTGCGAGCCCCGTCGTCGTGGACCAGCACGTCGTAGAAGAACCCGTCCCCGTCGTCCCAGAGGTCCTGCTCGCTCATCGCTGCGGCGATGTAGGTGAAATGCTCGAAGAACTTGGTGGCCAGGTCCTCGTAGACATGGTCGTGATGGGCCAGGCGTAGTGCGATCTCGAGCAGGTTCAAGGAGAACATGGCCATCCAGGCCGTACCGTCGGACTGCTCCAGGCGCGCCGCGCCCGGAAGAGGGCGGGACCGGTCGAACAGGCCGATGTTGTCCAGGCCGAGGAACCCACCCTCGAACACGTTGTCCCCGGAGGCGTCCTTGCGGTTGACCCACCAGGTGAAGTTGAGCACGAGCTTGTGGAACACCCGCTCCAAGAAGTCCGTGTCGAGCGACCCGTCGCCGCCGCGCGCCGCTCGCTTGGCGGCGTCGATCTCCGCTACGCGCAGTGCGGCCCATGCCTGGACCGGGGGGTTCACGTCGCCGAAGTTCCACTCGTATGCCGGCAGTTGGCCGTTCGGGTGCTGGTACCACTCCCGCCCGAGCAGGATGAGCTGGCGTTTGGCGAACGCCGGATCGAGGTGGGCGAGGGCTACGCAGTGGAAGCCGAGATCCCACGAGGCGTACCACGGGTACTCCCACGGGTCGGGCATGGAGACCACGTCCTCGTTGTCGAGGTGCTTCCAGTCGGCATTGCGGACGGTCTTCCGCTCCGGCGGCGGAGGCGGCTGGCCGGGGTCGCCGGCGAGCCAGCGCTCGACGTCGTAGTGGAAGTACTGCTTGGACCACAGCATGCCGGCTGCGGCCTGGCGGAGCACGAGCGCCTCCTCGGCGCTCGCGTCCTCGGGGGTGAGCGCCGCGTAGAAGTCGTCGGCTTCGCGCCGGCGATCGGAGAGGACCCGGTCGAAGCCGTCCCCGAGGTCCGCGTCGG
>JAKARG010000097.1 GCA_021819345.1 Actinomycetes bacterium
GCGCCGGGTCGTCGACACCTACCTCCTGCCGTGGTTCGCCCCCAAGACCAAGACCGTCGGCGACATCACCTACTTCATGGCGCACGACTGGCTGCTCCACCTCGTCGGCCGCCTGGACGCCACCCCACCCGCCTCGCCCCACGGCCGCAGCGCCAAGCAACCGGGACCGCTCGTCCCCGTGACCAGCGGCGAGGTCGGCCTGGCCGAAGCCGCCCGGCTGTGCGGCCTCAGCCTCCCGACCCTGCGGCGCCGCTGGCACGAAGGCCAGCTCCCCGGCGCCTACCGCGACCGGAACGGCCACGTCCGAGTCCCGGTCCGGGCGCTCAAGAACGTCCCCGGGGCGAAGCGACGCCGGAGCGTCGGGCTGTCCAAGCGGGTCGTGGCCGACGCTCTCTGGATCCTTCGCCGCGTCCTCGCCTTCGCCCGGGCCAACGGCCTCTTCCCGCCCGGCTTCGACCCCACCGAGGGCCTCGAAGCACCCCTGCCCGACCCGGCCACCTCCCGCAGGCGCACGCCGACCAGCCAACCCCGCCCCCTCACCCTGCCCGAGTGCGCCCGGATCGCCTCCCACCTTCACGCCGTCCACCAGCTCGCCTTCTGGCTGCAGCGGATCATGGGACTGCGGATCTCCGAGGCCTTCGGGCTCCTCGTCGGCGACGTGGTCGACCTCGGCGAGTACGGCATGCTCGCCGTCCAAGGCCAAGGCGGGCGCACCTTCCAGGTCCGCGACGACACCGGGGCCATCGTCGGCGTCGACCGCAAAGCGACGGCCAAGACCGCGGCAGGCTCCCGGGTGCTGGTCGTGCCCACCAAGATGATGGAGCTGCTGCGGGTCGCGATCGAGGCGTTCCACACCGACCCCGACACCGGCGCCGTCGACCAGACGGCCCGGCTCGTGCCTGGCATCCAACGCCCGAACCGCGGCGGGCAGGTCGGCTACCAGATGTCCCTCGCCGAGGCCACCCGAGACGAAGGACTGGGAAGTGACGACCTCGGCTTTCGGGTCTCCTCCCACCTGCTGCGCAAGAGCCTCGCCACCGACCTCGCCTGGAGCCCCGGCATCGAAGACAGCGTCCGGCGACGGTACATGGGACACCGGGCCGGCGAGGACGTCTTCGGGCGCATCTACACCCTCGACCACCCCGACGTCGCCCCACTCGCCAAGGTCGCGGCCATCCTCGACGACCACATCGCCGAAGACGTCGGAACCTTGCTCACCCCGACCACCCGCACCGTCCACTGGTTCGCCACCAACCCCCTCTTCGCCCGAGCCGACCAGGTCACCGCCGTGCTCGCCGACGCCGGTTGGCAGGTCGAACCCGGCGACCCCGACGATCCCCTCTGGGACGCCAAGCACGTCGCCGACGAGCTCGACATCGTCACCACCACCGCCCGGCGGTGGATGACCGACGGCACCATCCCCAGCGTCGTCCAACCCGACGGCGACGGCGTCCCCCGCCGCTACAGCCGCATGAGCGACGTCCTCGCCTACCGCGACCAGCGGGCCGGGATCATCCGCCTCCCCGACCTGGCCGAACAGCTCGGCGTCCGCTACGACGAGATCTACCGCTCCCTGCGCTACCTCGACCTCGCCCCCGAACAGCACCCCACCAGCAAAGAGCTCACCCTCACCGACGAGGAGGCCGAGGCCCTCCGGGCTGAGCACGCTCGGGTGCGAGCGCTCCACCAACGCTCGATGAAGCTGCCCGCCGCGGCCCGCCAGCTCAAGCTCAGCTTCACCACCGTCAAGGTCCTCGCCCGCGACGGCGACCTCGAGCTCGACCCCGAGACCGACACCAGCCGGGCCCGCTTCGTTACTCGCGCATCGGTCCAGGCCTGCTGGATCGCTCGTAACGAAGCCAAGCGTCGCAAAGCCCGACCTGTCGCCACCGTCCCCTTCGCCGAGGTCGTCCGCTTCACCGGTCTCGGCCGGCGAGCGGTTGTCGACCTCATCCGAGCCGGCGTGCTTGAGGAGCTACCGGGTCGCCGCTCAACCTGCACGATCACCGTGACCAGCCTCTCGTCCTGGCTGGAGAATCTTCGGCGTTTCTCCTGACGCTTCGATGTCGGTCAGCGCGTTGGGAAAAGGGCAGTGATCTCGTCTGCACCGATTACCCGGCCCTGGGTGGGTCGGAGCAACCGTTCGAGCCAACCTTCGGTTGGGAGCAGGGCTTCGATCGTCGTTCGCGCTTGTCCGCGGGCTTCGGCGCTTCCGTCGCCACACAGGGCAGCGTATTGCTTGAGGCGGTCGGCGAGGATGTCGTAGAGGCGCACCGCAGCATCATGCTGGAGAAAGGCGATCTTGTCTCTGCCCGCCTCAACGGCACCGGCGCTCGCGGTGCTCTCGGGCGTGAGCAGGCAGCCGATGACTCGGGTCTTCGAGGCGCGCTTGGTTTCGACCTCGATCTGCCCGAGCAGTTGGTTCACATCTGACCGCGGGACCGAGTCACTGCGTCCGGTCTTGACTTCCCACACGCGGCGTTCGCCCCGCTTGCTGGTCGACCAGGTCCAGCGGCAGTCCGTGGCGCTCTGTTCGCTCTTCGGTGGCCGCTCAGCGCCGGCGCCGGCGAGCCGGGCGAGGATGAGCAGGGCATCGCACTGCTGATCGTGGGTCCCCGTGAGCAGCGTCCGCCCGTCCCGCAGGGCGGGGTCAAGTTGGCCGCCGGCCTCCCGCTGCCATTCGTCCCAGGTAAGGAAAAGCCGGTCAGAGTCATCGGTGCTCCTTGCCTGGAGGCCGGAGAGTTCGTCGACGGTTCTGGACAATCGTCGGAACCACGTGGTCCGAGGCCCATTGGTCGTCGCTTCCTCCAAGGCTGCGCGAGCCTTCGAAAGGTCGTTGTTGCGTCCGCGGTCGAAGAGGGCATGGGCCTCGACGTAGCGCCAGAACGCGGCGTGCTCCGTCTCGCCCGCTGCGGCCAGGAGCGAGGCGGCGTTCGAAGCGGCCTTGGTGGCGGCGGTGTGGTCTCCAAGCCACAGATTGGTGGCGGCCGATACTTCGGCGTCCGCGCTCGCCACGTCGCGACTTCCACCGGTTGCTCGGCCCGGCCGCAGCCGGCGGCCGGGCCGAGATTCGGGCCGTTCGACACTGCGCCCATCACGCATGGCCTCTGGAGACCAGAACTCGGAGCACGAGCGCTTCGTCGCTTCCCAGCCTTCGTCGTACAGCTCCAGTGCATGACGGATCGTGGGTCGGGTGTCATCTGGAATCGATGCCCGAACGGCAGGGTCGGCCAGTACCTGAGCGAACGTGGGGTCGAGTCCAAGGTAGAGGGATCGATCAGTGGGGATACGGTTTGCTCGGCCGAGCGCTTGGGTGACGCGTTGTCCGACCCGGTGGCGCATGAAGGATGCGTCGCCCAGGTAGGCGACTACGAAGCGCTCGAACTCGCTGCTTGCCTGGGGGACCGTGGTGATGATGACGAGCTTGCAAACGTCGCCGGGCAGGTCGAGGCCGTCATAGCGGCCGGCCGTCACCAGGTTGCCCTTGGGGACTCGGCTCCACGTCTCCACCATGTCGTCGTCGCCAGGCCCGAGCCGAAAGACGGACTGCCCGGCGGCCGTCAGCAGGTCCTGCAAGGTGTCAGCTTCGGCGTGACTGGCGCAGAGCCACGCAGCTCTGCCGCCAGCCGCGGTCACTTGCTCCAGGGCCCACCCAAGGGGCTCGTCATCGAGCGGTTGGCGCCTGGTCGGGTTGAGCACCAGCCGACGCTCACCGGTGGCGCCCGGAGGCAGCGGCTGGTCGGGCTCGAGGCGGGTCACGGGGTTCCCGCCGATGCGGCGCTGGAGATCGTCCATGGAGCCGAGGGTGGCGGAGAGGTAGATCCGCTGCTTCGCTTTGCTGTAGCCAGGGCAGAGCGACGTCGGCGGGTGGTATGGCCTGATCTCGATTGCCGAGGATCCGATCAGCACGCCGCAGCGATTGAGGTGGTCGCGGACCGCTGGCCACACCCAGCGGGCCTCGTCGTCTTCCACGAAGGGCGAGGACTCGATCGTGTCGCGAACCGCTCCGGAGATCGCCGACCAGTCGCAGAAGGACAGGAGCTCGGGCGGGGTTCCGGGCGCTGCCGTGCCGTCCTGCATCGCTCGAAGACCCGCGTAGGCGTCGGTGTGGGCGATGGCGAGATTGCAGACGTCTCGGTACAGCGAGCGTGCCGAGCCTTTCCTATTCGGGATGCGCAGGGTCTGGAGCGAGCTGAGCGGCTGCTCGGCGAGATGAGCGTCGTCGAAGATCACGACGTCGGCCGGCCGGGGCACGGGCTTCGAGTTGAAGTACACCCAGTAGTTCATGATCCCCACCACCTGGGCCTGGTGGTAATCGTCGAGCTTTGCGCCGCCGTAGTCCCGGGCGGCAAAGCGAACGGCCTCGAGCCCCAGCTTGTCGGCCTCCTCCTTCACCTGGTCGGCGAGGTGACGGGTGCCGGTCAGATACGCGACGGAGCGTCCTTGCTCCAAGAACCAGTCGGCGATGAGGAGCGCCACCAGGGTCTTCCCCTCGCCGGTCGGCATCTGGATCCCGAGGTCTGGAGTTCCGCGGTGGTCGCGGGCGTAGCTGGAGAGGACGAGTCGCTGGCTGTCCCGCAGCGACGGAAACGTCGGGGATGCGAACGACTGGAGGCGAACCTCGAAGTCGGGCACCTCGGTCGCGCTCATGCCTGCCAGCCTATTTCGGACGGCGCCACTGGTGCATCCAGATTCACAGAAGCAGACTCAAGGTTCAGTATCACGCACAAGATACTGGTTGTGGTGTATCTTCTACGTCGTGAGCGAACAGCAGCAGGTCATCGCTGCCCTTGGGAAGGTGGGCATCCTGGAGGGCATCCGCTGGGCGTACGTGTCGGCTACCGATCGAGTGGCCGACGACTACTCCGAGGCGGCCGGCCACGACGCGACTTGGGCCGGGATGACGCGTTTCACGTTGCTGCGTGACCGGCTCGATCGCGTCTTCGCCTGTGGCCGATACGCCCTCGCCACGGGCGGCGACGGCTCCATCAGCTTGGACCTACTGCAGGCCGAGCTGACCGCGCAGGACGTAACGACCATGCCCCAGCTCAAGCCGGATCTAGTAGAACGCGCAGACCTGAACGGGAGCCCGGGTTGGGCGTGGAAGGACTGGCGATGGCTCCTGGCATCATGCGCCTTTGGGAAGATCGACCAGCTACCCTGGCCCCAGAAGAGCCCGACGAAGCAGCAGGTGGCCAGCCAGCGAAATCCCGAGCCCCCGCAGCCCAGCCTGTTCGAGGGTCTCGATGACGCCGAGGTAGCTGGCCTCGTACTCTTGGGCAGCCCGGACGTTGAGCTCGATCGGCAAACGTTGGTCGTGGCCCACGCCCAAGACGTGGACCACGACGAGCGCGAACTGGTGATGGGCCGCCCCCGGCTGAACGCGGGTGGGGGACCGGCGTGGCACTGGCGTCATGATCTGCTTACCGCTCCACCGGCGGGGGGCGGCCGTCGTATCGACGACGCTCTGCCATCCCTCGCACCCGAGAGTGTGCCGGACGCTCCCGTCCGGCTGCGTCGCCAGCCCAAGGAACAGACTGGCACCGAGCAGGCGAACGGCGATCGGTGACCGATCGTTCCCGCTCCACCGACCGTTCGGCCGAGGTCGCAACGCTCTTTGACGGTTCCCGACTCACCTTGGCCCGCCATCTGGCGGGCCTCCGAAAGAGTGATCTGGCGAGCAGGGTGAACAAGAGCCCTACCGCCGTCGCGGCCTGGGAAGCCGGCGCCAAGAGGCCAACCGCTGCCACTGTGGCGTTGCTAGCGCTGAGCTTGTCAGTCGATCCTGGCTTCTTCGCGGTTCGACCCGACGACGTCGCGGCGAGCAGCACGACGCCGCACTTCCGGTCGCTGCGGTCGACCAGCCAGCTCGCCCGGGACCAGGCCTTCGCCTACGGGCAACTAGCAGTTGACATCGCCGGAAGCCTGGAGCGCCACGTTGAGTTCCCCGAGCTAGACCTCCCGAACTTCCCGGTGGCCACCGACCACCGCGACCTCGAAGGACCGGAGGAAGCAGCTCGCCTCGTTCGCGAGCGCTGGGAGATGGACGATGGCCCTGCTGGACACCTCGTACGCCTCCTAGAGAATCACGGCATCCTCGTCGTCTTTAGCCCTGCGCAGGCGGCCTCGGTCGACGCCTATTCCTTCACTAGTCGGCTTCGACCGGTGGTGGTCCTCAACCCGATCAAACGTGACTACTACCGTCAACGGTTCGACGTCGCTCATGAACTCGGTCACCTGGTGATGCACAGCGACGCAGAGCCGGGCGGTCGAACCGTTGAAGATCAAGCCCACCGGTTCGCCTCCGAGCTGTTGATGCCGGCAGCCGAGATCCAAAGCCTCTTGCCGTCGGCCATGGGTTCTAACGCATGGCGGACCTTGGCGAAATTGAAGGAGCAATGGGGAGTCAGCATGCAGGCCCTGCTGTTTCGTGCCCGCCAGCTCGGTCGACTCGGCGACGTGTCTTATCGAAACGCCGTGACCACGATCTCCAGTCGCGGGTGGCGGCGCGACGAGCCGGGGCTCGTGAGCGCGATTGAACAACCCTCGCTAATGCCCCGTGCGGTCGAGCTCTTAGTGCAAGAGGGCATCGACGAGGATCTCCTCGTCGAACAGTGCCGGGTACCGCACGAACTCTTCCGTACCGTCGTCTCGCGACGTCCTGACACCTCGTCCGGAGATCCCAACTCTCGTTCGCCACGCGGCGATGAGCAGAGCGGGGGCCGTGTCGTATCGCTCCTTGGCCGAGACACACTAGTGTTCGACCGCTCTCGCGGTCCGATCGAGCAACGATGAGTGCCCCGAGCTTCCGGCGCGGGTGAGAGCATGACGCCTTCGTCGATTGGCGCTACTGAGTTCGCACTTTGGTCGGACGAGCCATCGCCGACCGACCTGCTGTCCTTCGGAGCTGTGGCTTCCACGGTGACCGACGCCCTGCTCGATGAGCGCCTCAACCCCGTGGCTCTGGGGCTGTCGGGGGCCTGGGGAAGCGGGAAGACCACGGTTCTGGGCCTGGTCCACCAAGAGCTAGCTGCTCGTAACTCACCTGATGCCACGGTCATCGTCGTGCCCACTGATCCTTGGCGCTACGACCCGGCCACCGGGGCAAAGGAGAGCCTCATCTCCGAGGTGCTCGACCGGCTGAGCAACGAGGTGGAACGTACCGAGGATAAGGGTGATAAAGCGAAGAAGCTCGTCAAGCGTCTCGTTGGTCGGGTGAACTGGTCGAAGGCGATTCAGCTGGCGGCCAGGACCACCCTTGCGCTGCAGCTTCCCAGAGTCGAGGACCTCTTCGGCCTGATCAACGACGACAATAGAGAGTCCGACGCCGCACCGCGAGGGATGGACGGCTTCCGGGACGAGTTCAGCCAGCTCATGAGCTCCGATGAGCTTAGGCACGTCCGGCGGGTGGTGGTCCTGGTCGACGACCTCGACCGCTGTCTGCCCCGGACGGTCATCGAAACCCTGGAGGCCATCCGCCTCTTCCTGGCGGTGCCTGGCATGTCGTTTGTGCTGGCTGCCGACGAGGAGCGTGTCGCCGAGGCCATCCGAACCGAGTTTCCGAAGCCAACTGGTGGAGACGGCCAAGACGGGACCGTAGAGGAACCAGCCCGGTTGTACCTACACAAGATCGTCCAGACCACGATCCCACTTCCAGCCCTGAGTCGCTTTGACACCCATGCGTACCTGCTCCTACTCCAACTGCAGGCTCGCCTGCCAATGGAGCAACTGGCCACGTTTGCCGACCAGTGCCAGACGCTGCGCCTCGAATCCCGGGACCTCGATGATCTCCCAGGCCTCGACGGCGTCGAGATCACTGAGGAGCTGGCCTTTTCGGCCCGACTGACGCCGCTGCTCTATGAGAAGCTCCGTGGCAGCCCGCGACGTGTCAAGCGTTTCCTAAACGACCTACATGTCCGTCAGGGGGTGGCCAGTCGCCGCGGCATCAACCTTGACCCGGGAGTGGTCGCCAAGTTGATGGTGTTGGAGGTGCTCCTCCCCGACGAATTCACCCGGCTTTTGGACTGGTTGGCCGCCGGCAAGCTTCGCGAACAGCTCGACGCGCTTGAGGTTGCAGCTGGCCGTCCCGCGGAAGAGGACGCGACGGAGCCCGACGTTCCCGCCGCCGAAGCCCACGATGCCGACGAAAATACGTCCGGGTCAGCACCCACGGAGCAGAAGCCCCCGGAATTCCCTGACGCCTTGGTTCGCTGGGCGAAGCTCCCCCCACCCCTCCGTGGTGTCGACCTCGCCAGCTATCTTTTCCTCGCCGCCGCCTTTCAAGGAAAGCCCCTACTCGACGCCGGGCTGCCAGAACGGCTGCGGGACATCGCCGCGAACCTGCTGTCCAGCGAGCGCGCCGACCAGAAGTCGGTCACGGACGAGTACCTCTCGGCGCTGACCAGCGACGAGGCACGGCTGCTGGTCCAGCACCTGGGGCGAATGGGTCGCGACCGTCCTAGTGATCAGCGAAAGGCCGTACTTGGCATCAAGCGCATTGCCCTTCAGCACCCCGACACAACCGAGGAGGCAAAGCGAGCGCTCCTGGCGATACCACCCGATGAGGTGGGCCCGGCAACGCCTCTGCTCTTCAAGCTCCCTGCAGATATCGCCTATCGCCCGGTACTAGAGCACTGGCGGGACCGATCCTCCAGGGAACCGGTCCGCACGGCCGCCACTGAAGCTCTCAGGGAGAATCCGAGCCACTGATGGGCACCAGCGGCGCGTACTCGGGGAGTGGTGACACCGCCGGGAAGAGGCTGCGCCGGGAGCTGAAGCAATGGCTGGACGATGTCCCACTGAACGACGACCGCACCGAACCGCGAGACGACTCGGACAATCCGCAGGACGAACCCCCGGCGGACACGTCGCCACCGCAGGGCCACCTTTCCCCTGACACGCTTCTGAACGTCATCCCCCTCCTACGACCCCGCACCGGAGGCGGGCAGGGCGGAGACGGCCCTGGCGTCGGGGGCGGCCTCGGTCCTGGCGGCGCTCGGGGTCCTGGTACCGGCACTCGCAATCGAGGCGGAGCGCACCGCACCGCTGCCGGCTTCGCGACCACCGCCGGCCGGGCTGCGGCCGCAGCGTACGCCTACCAGACTGGCGACGCCACGGCATTGGCTCGGCTCGGTCTCGACTACGCCGAGCTGCGAGCGCTCGGCGATCCCCTTGAGGTCACCGTCCGGATCGTCAACGCCGCCTGTGGACCGCTTAGCGACAGCACCATCGAGCACGAGGAGCAGCGCTATGTCGCTGGCGAGATCGCCCAATGGGTCATCGAGCAGGGTGAGGCGGGAGCCACGCCGACCCCCGAGGAGATTGTCCGCAAGACCATCGCTCTGATCATCCAAGAGGCAGCGCTGAGCGAAGCCGGTGAGCTCGCTCGCCAAGCCGACCGACCTGAGAACACCGGCGAGCTCACCGAACGAGAGATCGAGGAGGTCGCCGAGGCCCTCGCCGGCCGGGCCGAGCTGTCAGTGAACGGCCCCACCGAGGATGAGATCACTCAAGCGGTTGAGGACGGCAAGAT
>JAKARG010000098.1 GCA_021819345.1 Actinomycetes bacterium
GTGGCCGGTCGCCAGTGGGCTCCCGGTGCTGGCGCTGGTCCCGAGGCAACGAAGCCGTCCACGGGGGCCAACATCCAAGAGCCGTCGGTGACCACCCGCATCGAGGCCATCCGCTCACCAACGACTTCCAGCCGCCCGATCAGCCCCCCCGGAAGCTCGGTCGCCTCGGCGAGAACGACCAGCTCGTTGCTCGCCGGCGGGCCGGCGTGAGCGCCAGGGCGGAGCAATCCGGCGACGTCGGCTACCAGGGTACGGCCCGGCACCTCTGCGTCCGGGACGTCGGAGGGCTCCGCCCCGGTCCGGCCCACCTCGACACCGTTGACCCAGGCGCGGATCCTCGTCGCTCCGGCGAGGACCAGCGGGGCGGCGAGAATGGCGCGACCGGCGGGAACCTCGAGGTGAGTGCGAGCGAGCACCACCTGGGCTCCCGGTGACCAGATGCGCGCCAGAGGCTGGAGCATCTCGACGCTGTCGAGCGAGAGTCGAGACGACAGCGTCAGGTCGGCGGCTGACCCGATCCAGCCGGCTCGCCATTCCGAGGTGTCCAGGACCCCGGTCTCGAAGATTGCCGGATCGCTCCAGCCGGTGGCCTCGCCGCGCTCGTCGCCGACTTCCACCCTCCAGACGTACTGGGTCCGGGAGCTCAGCTTCGGGCCCGCATAGTCCATGGCCGGCTCCTCGGTGCTGGTTGGTCCGGAGTCCCAGACCAGCGATCCGGGATCGGAGAGCGGGTCGGAGCCGGCACCGACCAGGACTCGGGCGCTCGACTGGCCGGCCCCGCGACGTAGGTCCACGAGCCTCCAGGAGAGCCGGACCTCGCCTCCCGTGCCGATCGGCTGGTTGCGCCCGTCGCATCTCAGGTCAGTTATCTGCATTCTCGTGCTCCTCTGGTGTGCTCGAAGCGTCCGGGGGTCGATCGTGCCGACTGGGTGTCAGCTGGACTCGGCGATCCTGCTCTGTCGCTCGCCTTGCTCGCTGCGTCCGGGGTCGAGCCCGACATAGTCGAACCACTCCGCCGTGGCCGCCGTGCCCGCCGTGCCCGCCGATTGGGGTTGTCCGCTACCCGCCCAGAGACCCACCAGGACCCCGTTCCAGGTCTGGGCGAGCTCCCCGCCGAGGAGCCGGGTGAGCCCCCGTCCGACTTCGACCCAGTTGCCGGCTGGACCGAGCACCTCGAAGCGGTAGGCGTCGGCGTCGGCGACGAGGCGAAGGGTCACCGCCGTCCCCGCCACGACGATGGGCTCGGACTCGACCGAGAGGTCACCGACCTGCTTGCGCAGGACGATCTCGAGGCGGTCCGGGCCGCTTCGGCGGGCGACCAGGCTGTAGTGGTACTCGGAGGTGAGGTAGGTGATGAGCCCGGCCTCTGCCGGCTCGGGGCCGAGCCGGACACGGGTGGTGGCCTCGCAGCAGAGGTCCTCCTGGCGACGGGCCAGGACCGTCGGGACTGCCCCGGTGGCAGACACCTCGGCCCAGCTCGGCCCGCCGACGAGAGCGAGCCCGGGCGAGGTGAGGGTCCAGCGCGGTTGGTCTGTTCGCCCGATGCTCACCCAGCGTCGGTCCAGGTGGTCGCTGGAGAACAGGTCGCGCCGGGCCGGTGAAGGCCAGGGGTGGGCCGTCAGACCAGGGGGGCTGAGCTCTAGCTGGCGGGTGGCTTCCGCCGGGACCGTGGGCCAGCCATCGGCCCAGCTCACCGGCGCGAGGAAGGTCTCGCGCCCGAGGTGGCAAAGAGCGTCGTAGCTCGGGTGGCGGGTGGCGAGGAAGGTGGTCCACCAGGAGCCGTCGTGTGCCTCGAAGAGCTCGGCATGCCCGGCGCCGAGCAGCGGGTGCCACCAGGCGTGGTGTTGGGCGAGGAAGGGGTTCTGCGGGCAGGGCTCGAAGGGGCCCCACGGGCTCGGCGAGCGGCCGATGGTTGCCATGTGCAGGGCGCGAGACCCCCCCTCGGCGAGGAGCAGGTACCAGGTGCGATCGATCTCGTAGAGATGCGGACCTTCGGCGTCGTCGGAGACGAACCCGGTGGCGATCGGGCGGAGAGGGGAGAGCAGCCGGCCGGTATCGGGGTCGATCTCCGCTTGGACGATGTCCTTGTCGGCGATCGAGCCGCGGCGGGTGTAGTAGACGGTCCCGTCGGCAGAGAAGCAGAGGCTCGGGTCGAACATGTCCGCGTCGATCGGTACCGGCTCGCTCCAGGGACCTTCTACTTCGGCGGCGGAGACGACGAAGTTCCCGATCCCCGTGACGTCGGTGCCGACCAGGTAGAAGCGGCCTCGGGCGAAGCGGATCGTCGGTGCGTAGGTGCAGATCCGGGGGCCCGACCCGGTCGGCTGCTCGAGGGCGTGGCCGACCAGGCGCCAGTGGACCAGGTCGCGGCTGTGGTAGATCGGCAGAGCGGGAAGGGTCTCGAAGCTGCTGGTCGCCAGGTAGTAGTCGTCACCCCGGCGGCACACGCTCGGATCGGCGTTCATCCCACGTAGCACCGGGTTGAGGTACCCCATCGAGTTCTCCGGTGTCCGATTTGAAACGTACCAAGCGACGGAAGGCTAAGGTCGGCGGCGTGCTGCTGTCAAGCAGGGAACGGCGCCAGGCGCCGAGAGGCGCCCGGAGGGCGCCGGCGCAGTAGCTTGTGTGGGAATGGATCGATGCTGCACCGTCCGGGGGAGCAAGAGCCCAGCCGTCACGACGGATCGGGATCCTTCTTGACCCCGGCCGGCGGCGGAGAGCTGCGGGTCGGGATGGTGGGCCATGGCTTCATGGGCGCCGTTCACTCCCTGGCGTGGCGCTCCGCCCCAGTGGCCTTCGGCCTCGCGGTGCCGGTAGCGCTCGTCGCCCTGGCAGGGCGAGATCCCGCTGCAACTGCCGCTGCCGCCAGGCGTTTCGGGTGGTCGGAGCCCGAGACCGACTGGAGGCGCCTGGTCGAGCGCGACGACCTCGACGTGGTCGACATCTGCACCCCCGGGGATAGCCACGCCGAGATTGCCCTCGAGGCCCTCCGCGCCGGCAAGCACGTGCTGTGTGAGAAACCCCTCGCCAACTCGGTGGCCGAGGCCGAGGCGATGGCAGCCGCAGCGGCGAGCGCCTCCGCGCTCGGCGTGCGCTCGATGGTCGGCTTCAACTACCGGCGGGTGCCGGCAGTAGCGCTCGCCAGGGACCTGGTCGCCGCCGGACGCCTCGGTCGGGTCCGCCACGTGCGCGCCTGCTACCTCCAGGACTGGCTGGTCGACCCGGACTTCCCCCTCACCTGGCGCCTGCAGCGGGACCGGGCTGGTTCGGGGGCGCTCGGTGACCTCGGGGCGCACGTGGTGGACCTCGTCGGGTTCGTGACCGGCGAGGAGCTGGTCGGGGTGAGCGCGCTCGCCGAGACCTTCGTCGGCGAGCGACCCCTTCCCGAGCCCGCCGGAGCGGCCCGGGGCCTGGGCGGCCGGGGCGGCGCCGGACGGGGCCCGGTCGACGTCGACGACGCCGTGGTGGCCCTTGGGCGCCTGGCCCGGGGTGGCCTGGTCACCCTGGAGGCGACGAGGATGGCCCCCGGGCGTAAGAACGCGCTCCGCTTCGAGGTCAACGGCTCGGAGGGCTCGGTCAGCTTCGACTTCGAGTCGATGAACGAGCTGTGGGTCCACGAGGTTGGCTCGGCGCACGCTGGCGTCGGTGGCTTCACCCGGGTGCTCGTGACCGAGCCCGACCATCCCTACCTGGAGGGGTGGTGGCCTCCCGGCCACGGCCTCGGCTACGACCACAGCTTCGCCAACCAGGCGCGGGACTTCGTCGAGGCCGTCCGCTCGGGCCAGGACCCCTCGCCGTCGTTCGCCGACGGTCTGGCCGTGCAGCGGGTCCTCGATGCCGTCGAGGCCAGCGCAGCCGCCGGAGCGGCATGGACCTCCTGCGTGGTCGGGGGCCTCGCCGGTGAACCCGCGACCCGCCTGGAGGAAGGATCCTGACGATGAGCCGTCCGATCACCCTTTTCACCGGTCAGTGGGCCGACCTCCCCTTCGAGGAGGTGTGCCGGCTCGCATCCGGCTGGGGCTACGACGGCCTCGAGATCGCCTGTTGGGGCGACCACTTCGAGGTGGACCGGGCGCTGGCCGACCCTTCCTACGTCGGGGCCAAGCGAGCCCAGCTCGAGCGCCACGGTCTGTCGGTATGGGCGATCTCGGCCCACCTCGTCGGCCAGGCGGTCTGCGATCATCCGATCGACCAGCGCCACCGCGGCGTGCTCCCGGCGCGCATCTGGGGTGACGGGGACCCAGAAGGTGTGCGCCGGCGCGCTGCGGCGGAGATCGCAGACACCGCCCGCGCTGCGGCGAGGCTCGGGGTGAGCACAGTGATCGGCTTCACCGGCTCGTCGATCTGGCATACCGTCGCGATGTTCCCCCCGGTGCCCGAGACCATGGTGGAGGCCGGCTACCAGGACTTCGCCGATCGCTGGAACCCGATCCTCGACGTGTTCGACCAAGAGGGCGTCCGCTTCGCGCACGAGGTCCATCCCTCGGAGATCGCCTACGACTATTGGACCACCGCTCGGGCGCTGGAGGCGATCGGCCACCGGCCGGCCTTCGGGCTCAACTTCGACCCCAGCCACTTCGTCTGGCAGGACCTGGACCCTGTCGGTTTCCTCTACGACTACCGGGAGCGGATCTACCACGTCGACTGCAAGGAGTCGGTCAAGGCGTTCAACGGGCGCAACGGTCGGCTCTCCTCCCACCTGCCCTGGGCGGACCCCCGCAGGGGCTGGGACTTCGTCTCGGTCGGCCACGGTGACGTGCCGTGGGAGCCGATCTTCCGGATGCTCAACTCGATCGGCTACGACGGTCCGATCTCGGTGGAATGGGAGGACGCCGGCATGGACCGCCTAGCCGGGGCCCCCGAAGCGCTCGGGTTCGTGAGGAAGCTGAACGCCATCGAGCCCCCGGCGGCCGCCTTCGACGCGGCTTTCGGCTCGGGACAGGGCTGACCCGAGGGAGGCTCGCCGGCCGGAGCGCTTGGTCCGGTACATCGCCCGGTCGGCGGCACCCAACAGCGCAGAGAGCGAGGTGGCCCCGGGCGCGCCAGCGGCAAGGCCGAGGCTCGCGCCGACCACCAGGTCGGAACCATCGGGGATGGCGACCTGGATGGTGATCGCGTCGGCCAGGTGCCCGAGGAAGCCGGTCTCGTCCAGCGCCGGCTGGTCGAGCACCACCAAGAACTCGTCGCCCCCGAGACGCCCTACTGGCAGTGATCCGCAAGCCTTGGCGAGCCGGGCACCGACTTGGGCGAGGATCCGGTCGCCGGCGTTGTGGCCGAGCAGGTCGTTCACCGCCTTGAAGCCGTCGAGGTCGACCATCACCACCCGGACCGGCTCTGCGTCGGCTTCGGCGGTCGGGGCAAGGGCCTGGTCGAGTATCGCGAGGATCCCGGAGCGGTTGAGCAGGCCGGTGAGCGCGTCGTGGGTGGCTTCCCAGCCGAGCTGGTCGGCCTCGGCCCGCCGGCTGGTCACGTCCCAGAGGACGGCGTGGATGGCCGGCTCCCCCTCCCAGGTGGTCAGGGCCGCTCTTGCCTCGACGACCATCCGTCCCGAGCTGGTCGTGACAACCAGTTCGGTCGTGTCGCGCGGTAGGTCGCCGCCACCTAGGATCGATCGGAGACGCTCGATCGCAGCGCGCCGGGACTCGGGGGCGATGAAGCGTAGGAGCGACTGGCCGACGAGCTCCTCAGGAGTCGTGGCGAGGACTGCGGCAGCAGCCTGGTTGGCCCAACGGATGACGCCGCTCGAGTGGACGATCGAGGCGTGGGGTGAGCTGTCGAGGAGGGACCCGAGACGTGCCAGTCGCACTAGCTCACCCTCGGCCTTCCCGGTCGACCGTCCGGCTGCGTCGGCTCCAAGGGACACGGTTCTCGCCTCGCTCGGATCGTCGGCCGGGATCAGCCGATATGCGCTCTCACTCGGCACACCAGGCCTCCAACCATAGGCCGAGGTCTCTGGAGCGTCACGGCGGGCCGGAGGTGGACGCCCGCCGGTGTGCGGCAGGGCAGGGTGAAACGTTATGGTCGAGGAGCGGGGCTCCCCGGTGGTGTCGGGACCGGGAGTCGCCGATCGTGGCGCCGAACCGAGGGATGGGATGTATGAACCGAGGCGAAGCAGGGGCAGGCAGGCGGCCGCTCAGGGTCGGGGTGGTGGGTTGCGGTGCCATCAGCAAGAGGTACTTTGCGGCGGCTTACGACAGCTTCGAGGTCGTGGCCTGCGCTGATCTCGACCGAGGGCGTGCCGAGGCAGCTGCTGAGGCTCACGGCCTGGTCGCCCTGGAGGTCGAAGAGTTGCTCGCCGACCCGACCATCGACGTGATCTTGAACCTCACCATTCCTGCGGCACATGCGCCGGTCAGCCGAGCGGCCCTCGAGGCTGGCCACCACGTCTACCAGGAGAAGCCACTCGCCCTCGGGCGTGCCGAGGCGGCCGACTTGCTGGCGACCGCATCCCGAACGGGTCGGCTCCTCGGTTCGGCACCCGATACCTTCCTCGGTGCCGGGCTCCAGCTCTGTCGTCACCTGATCGACTCCGGCGCGATCGGAGAGCCGGTGGCCGCGTCGGCGGCCTTTCTCTGCCACGGCCACGAGTCCTGGCACCCCGATCCTGGCTTCTACTACCGAAAGGGTGGTGGGCCACTCCTCGACATGGGGCCCTACTACCTGACGGCCCTGGTCTCCCTGCTCGGCCCGGTGGCAGCGGTCGACTCGATGGCCCGGACCACTTTTGCCGAGCGGGTGGTCACGAGCTCTCCTCGCGCGGGTGAGCGGATCGCCGTGGAGGTTCCGACTCATGTCGCAGCGGTCCTGGAGCTGGTTGCCGGGCCTCTGGTCACATTGGTGACGAGCTTCGATGTGTGGCCGCCCCGCTACGCCACCTTCGAGATCTACGGCACGGAGGGAACCCTCGCGCTACCCGACCCCAATACCTTCGGCGGGCCGGTGCGGCTGCTGGACCCGGGCGGCAACTGGAGTGACGTCTCGCTCGACGGCCGTCCCCTCCAGCAGCGGGGCGTGGGTCTGGCCGACCTCGCCGTCTCGGCAATGTCGGGTCGGCTGCCACGGGCCGGCGGCGAGCTTGCTCACCACGTGCTAGACGTGATGCTCGGCGTGCTCGACTCTGCTGAGTCGGGTCGACGAGTGGCGCTTCAGAGCAGGGCCGAGCGTCCGGCGCCCGTTCCGGTCGGACTCGCTGAGGGTGAGATCGACCCGTGAGCAGCCGTGGCGCGGGGTCCCCTCGGTCGATGTGCCGGTCCTCGATGTGCCGGTCACTTCGGGCTCCCCGGATCCGAGCCCTACCGGGATGTCGTGAAACGGGATCGAGCCGGTCCGAAGCCGCCCTAGGCCCCAGGTGCTCCAAGGTCGTCCAGGATCCAGGAGAGAGGAGTGCAACATGCGTATCGTCGAGGTGAGCGCAACGCCCTACCGGTCCAGCGACGTCGGACGGCCACCTTCGTGGCTATCGGAGAGCCGGATCGCCAATCCGATGTCGATCTATCCCGAGTATGCCGAGCGACGGTCTTCCTGGACGGCGCGATTCCCTGGCATCCTCGTGCGGGTCAGCACCGACGAAGGGTTGGTGGGCCTCGGCACCTCGGTCGGGGGCGCGGCCGCCGCGGCGATCGTCAACGGCCACCTGGCGCAGCTGTTGAAGGGCCAGGACCCGAAGGACATCGAGCGTCTGTGGGACCAGATGTGGCGGGCGTCGTTGCCCCACGGACGCCGCGGCCTTCCCGTCATGGCCATCTCCGGAGTCGACGAGGCGCTCTGGGACCTCCTCGGCAAGGCCGCTGGAGAACCGGTCTACCGCCTTCTCGGCGGCTCGTGCAGAGCCGACCTCCCCGTGTACCAGACGACCAACGATCCGACCGACTGGACCGGGCTCGCCGGGGTCGGGGTCAAGCTGGCGATACCCTACGGCCCTGCGGATGGCCGGCCGGGGATGTTGGCCAACGTGGATCTGGTCCGCTCCTGTCGTGAGTCGATCGGGCCGGAGCGCGACATCATGCTGGACTGCTACATGGCCTGGGACGTGGAGTACACGCGCAGGATGGTCCACCTGGTCGAGGACCTGGGCGTGCGTTGGGTCGAGGAGCCGTTACCGCCTGACGACTACCACGGCTACGAGCGCCTCGCAGGGCTCGACTCACCGGTCGTGATCGCCACGGGTGAGCACGAGTACAGCAGGTGGGGCTTCGTCACGCTGATCAATACCGGTGGCGTGACCGTCCTCCAGCCGGACGTGGCCTGGGTGGGTGGGATAAGCGAAGCCCGCCGGATCTGCCACCTCGCATCCTGCTACCACCTGATGGTCGTGCCGCACGCCGGCGCCCTACAAGCCGGGGCCTTGCACCTGATGCGCAGCCAGGTGAACACTCCGCTCGCGGAGTGGGTCCGTACCTGGGATCGCGCAGCAGGCAAGCCGGTGGCTGCGCTCGATGGCCTGCCGGAGCCCGTGGACGGTCGGATCACCCCGAGCGACGAGCCCGGCCTCGGGCTGCGGATCGGATCCCTGGTCGAGCTCGGGGACGGGCAGACCGGCTGAGGGCCCTGCGCCGCCCCAACTGGAGGGCGACCCCGGACCGAGCCGGGTGGTTTTCGACCTGCCAGCTGCGAAGGGTCGAGCCAACCGCTCGCCGGAGAGCCGAGCCCTCGCCCGAGGGGTGAGCGCTTAGCTCGGCTCTGCGCTTGACTTCGTACGTGAAGCATGACAAAATCTGTCTGTAACGGTTCAATCGTTAGCATGAGGAGGGACCAGCGCTGGCCAGCGCTAGCGAAACTGAGCGTTGAATGGTCAGTTCTGGGTATCCAACGAGGCTCTTGGCGATCGAGAGGCTCGCCCGGCTCACTCACCACCTCATTCAGCTGGCTCCGCTACTGGGGGCTGAAACAGAGGAGGCCAACGAGAGAACCATGGGCAAGTGAAGCTCACCATGGACAAATGAAGGAGAGAGAGTGCCCGACCAAGAACCAATGGATGCAGAGAGCCAAACCTACCCTCAGGGGGGGGATCCAGCCATCGGCGGCGAAAGGGTCCAGGCCCCACGTCTCGGGAGGCGCCGTGTTCTAGGTGGCGCCCTCGCACTGGCCGGAGCCACTGCAGGCACGATCATCACCACGACGGGCGTAGCCTCGGCGGCGACTCCGCCACCTGCACCGAGCCCGGCACCTGCACCCGCACCCGGATCTGCCCTTCCGCCGGGCACCCTCCACAACGTGCATTTCGGCTTCGAAGCTCACCCGCTCGATGGCAATGGCGTCGATTTGTCTTTCGAGGTCTTGAACGATATGGTCCTTGAGATAGCAGATGTCGACACGGCCCTGATGATCCTGAGCCTTCCGACGGCACCAGGGTTCGTCGA
>JAKARG010000099.1 GCA_021819345.1 Actinomycetes bacterium
CGCGCCGACTACGGCGCGGCTCTCGCAGCCGGGTTCCGGGCGGCGCGCGGGGAGCTGGTAGTCAACTTCGACGTCGACCTCGTCGACCTCGGGTTCCTCGAGCGGGCGCTCGCCCTGCTGCAGGAGGACCCAGGCCTCGACGTGGTGATCGGCACCAAGCGCGGTGCCGGGGCGGACGACCGCCGCGGGGCGTCACGGCGGATCGTCACCGGGGTCTTCTCCTTGGTGATGCGCCTCGGCTTCGGGCTGCGGGTGAGCGACACCCACGGGGTGAAGCTGCTGCGCGCCGAGCCGCTGCGGCCGCTCGTCGACCGGGTGGGGTCCTCGGCGGACCTGTTCGACACCGAGCTCGTGCTGCGAGCCGAGCGCTCGGGACTGCGGGTCGCCGAGCTCCCCGTATCGGTGAGCGAGCAACGACCAGCGCGCACTGCGATCTCGACCCGGCTGCCCCGCACCCTCGCCGGCCTGGTCCGCCTGCGCCTGGCGCTCTGGCGCCACGAGCCCTGACCCCGGGGGTTCCGCCCACCGGCTGCCCCGGCTGAGCGGCCGGGCACGCCCCGGCGGTGCGCCCGAGCCGGCCTTGGCTTTGGCGTCAGCGCCGGCGCAGGACCCGCAGGCTGCCGCAGCCGGCGCCGACCATCTCGTCCCATCCGCCCGAGCCCAGGGCGTCGCAGTACAGCTCGTAGGGCGCCCTCCCCCCCTCCGCGGGGTCGGGGAACACGTCGTGGATCGCCAGCATCCCGCCGGGCGCCACCTTGGGAGCCCAGGCGCGGTAATCGGCCCAGGCCACCTGCTCCCCATGTCCCCCGTCGATGAACAGCAGCGCCAGCGGCCGCGCCCAGATGCCCGCGAAGGTGGCCGACTCGGCGACCACGAGCACCACCGTCTCCTCCAGCCCGGCGGCCTCGAGCGTCCGGCGGGCGAAGGGCAGGGTGTCCATCCTCCCCGTCGCCGGGTCGACGACCTCGGGGTCGTGGTGCTCCCAGCCCGCCTGGTTCTCCTCGGATCCCCGGTGGTGGTCGACGCTCACCACCACCGTTCCCGACGCCTCGGCGGCCGACCCCAGGTAGACCGCCGACTTGGCGCAGTAGGTGCCGACCTCCAGGAGGGGGCCGGGCACCTCGCCCGCTGCGCGCAACGCCGCCAGGTGCAGGGCGAGCCCCTCGTCCTCGGGCATGAAGCCCTTCGCCTCCCGCACGGCGGCCAGCTGCCGGTCGCTCAGCAAGCCACTCCTCCCGCAGGCCGGCTGGCTCAGCCGTGCCGGGTCAGCCGGCCAGCCCCGTCGTCCCTTCGAGCGCCGACGGGAGCACCTCGGCGGAGCCGGCGAAGAGGACCTTGTTGAACACCACGAACTTCACCACCCACAGCACCCCGAAGGCGGCGACGTAGACGACGGCGATCAACCCGGTGTGGACGAGGTGCGACAACCCGCTCCCGGCAAGGGCCGACGCGGTGAGCTTCACCGAGTAGGTCGAGAAGCCCCACCCGATGAAGGCGAGCACCCAGAAGGGGACCACTTCTTTCCAGATGTGCCCGCGACCGCTCTTGCCCCACGCCCAGCGCCGGTTGAGCTGGTAGGAGGGGATCGTCGCCACCGCGGTCGCAAGGGTGCTCGACAGCACCGGGCCGAGCCGAAGCACACCGTCGAAGAGCACGAGGAACGTGACGCTCACTGCTACCGAGAGGACCGAGGTGGCGCTGTAGCGCCACATCTTGCGCCCCTCTGGGGTGGTCAACAGGTACTGAGCCCTGGACAGCGAAGCTTGCACCCGAGAACGCTAACAGGCTGGCGGGCTCCCCGGGGCGCGCCCGGGGCTCCGACGCTCGGCGATGGGAAGGTAGTCACGCACCTCGGGGCCCGTGTAGAGCTGCCGGGGCCGGTAGATCTTGGCGTCCTGGTCGAGCAGCTCCTGCCAGTGGGCGAGCCAACCCACCACCCGGGGGATGGCGAACAGGACCGTGAACATCTCGGTCGGGAAGCCCATCGCCTGGTAGATGAGACCCGAGTAGAAGTCGACGTTCGGGTAGAGCTTGCGGGAGACGAAGTACTCGTCCGAGAGCGCCACCTTCTCGAGCTCGAGCGCGATGTCGAGCAGCGGGTTGCGCCCGGTCACCTCGAACACGGCGTCGGCGGTCTGCTTGACGATCTTCGCCCGTGGGTCGTAGTTCTTGTAGACCCGGTGGCCGAAGCCCATGAGCTTTCCCTTGCCGGCCTTCACCTCCGCGATGAACCCCGGCACCTCCTCGACGTGGCCGATGCTCGTGAGCATCCGCAGCACCTGCTCGTTGGCCCCTCCGTGCAGCGGGCCGGAGAGGGCCGCGGCCGCCGCAGCCGCAGCGGTGTAGGGGTCCGCGTGGGCAGAGCCGACGGTTCGCATGGCAAGCGTCCCGCAGTTCTGCTCGTGGTCGGCGTGGAGGATGAACAACACGTCGAGGGCCTTCGCGAGCACCGGGTCCGGCTCGTAGCGGGGCTCCGCGACCTTCCACATCATCGACAGGAAGTTCTCCGCGAACGACAGGTCGTTGTCCGGGTACACGAACGGCATCCCGACGCTGTAGCGGTGGCATGCGGCCGCGAGCGTGGGGACCTTGGCGATCATGCGGATGATCTGGCGCCTGCGCACCTCCGGGTCGGCCACCTCCTTGGCCTCGGGATAGAAGGTGGAGAGGGCCGCGATGCCCGACACGAGCATCCCCATCGGGTGGGCGTCGTAGTGGAACCCGTCGAGGAAGCGCTTGCGGAAGTTGTCGTGCAGGTAGGTGTGGCGCCGGATCGCCTCGGTCCACGACTCGAGCTCGGCGGCACCGGGGAGCTCCCCGTGCACCAAGAGGTAGGCGACCTCCAGGTAGCTCGACCGCTCGGCGAGCTGCTCGATCGGGTACCCCCGGTACCTGAGGATCCCGGCGTCGCCGTCCAGGTAGGTGATCGCGCTCGACGCCAGCGCCGTGGTCATGAAGGAGGGGTCGTCGAACCAGACGCCGGGGAGGAGCTTGCGCAGCTCGCCGGCAGAGATCCCGCCGTCGACGATCGGTATCTCGACCGCCTCGCCGGTCCGGTTGTCGGTGACGGTGATGGAGTCGGTCACAGCTCCTCCTCGTGGCGAGAGTCGATGGTCGGAACTCCGAGCATCGTAGCCCTGCCCCCGCAGCTTCGATCGCGGCCCCCGGTCGGTTGCGGCGCCTAGGCTGGGTGGATGCCGGGTGAAGATGCTGGCGGTGGGCTCGACGCGATCCGCGCCGAGATCGACCGGGTGGACCTCGAGCTAGTGGAGCTGCTCGCCCGACGCCAGCGTCTGGTCGAGCAGGTGGTCGCCTTCAAGCGCGAACATCACCTAGGGGTGGTCGACCGGCACCGGGAGGACGAGATGCTCGCCGCGATCGGCCGGAGCGCGCAGTCACGGGGAGCCGACCCCCGGGTCGCGCGGCAGGTCCTGCGCACGATCATCGACGGCTTCACCCTCTTGGAGGTCGAGCAGCTCGGCCCCGACCCCGAGACGGCCGACGACCGGGCGCGGCCCTAGCCGAGCCGGCGCTGGGCGGAGGGCGGAGGGCGGCGGGTCAGCCAGAGGTCAGCCAGAGCTCCAGGTCGTCGCGCCGGTACAGCGGTGGCCCGAGCACGGAGCGCATCAGGTCGTCGACCTGTCCCGAGCCGGCCACCCCCTGCTCCACCACCACCGCCCGGACCCGGTTGCGACGCACGAACGCCGGGAGCGCGCGCGCTGCGGCCTCGGTCTCCGGGGCGCCGGGGCGCAGCGCCGAGGGGTCGGAGTAGGCGTCCACCAACGCCCGTGGCAGGGCCTCCGGCTCGGGCAGCAACGGGAGCCGATCGGTCCGCCGGCCCGGCCCGGGGCGGATCGCGTACCCCCCGACCAGGCGGAAGTGCAGCCCGTCGACCGCCTGCCAGAGCATGGCCTGGTCGTCGGGGAAGGCCGGGACCGGGTAGGCGAGGACCACCGCACCCCTCGGTAGGAGCCCCGAGGGACCGGTGCCCTGCGAGGTCGAAGTGGTCCGCTCCGCCTCGAACGCCTTCGCCGGACCGACGCCGTGGGCGCCGTAGGACTGGTCGGGCGCGGCGAGCGCGATGCCGACCACCACGACGGCGCCGGCGGCCAACGCCCGACCGAGCCGGCCCATCGCCCGGCTGCTCCGGGCAGGCGACGAGCTGCCGGATGCCTCTCGAGGCGTCGGCGGGTGCAGCTCGCGCCACGACGTCGTGAGCTCGGCGAGGATGCAGTCGACCGCGACGGCCACCAGGGCCCCGACGCCGAGGCCGACGAACTGGCTGAAACGGCTCGGGATGATGTCCTCGAAGACCGGGAGGTGGGCGAGGAGCTCGAAGGGGAGCGGCACCGCGGTGGGCCGGACCGTCAAGGTGAGGTGCCCCCCGAGCTGCAGGACCCAGGCGGCCGCCACCAAGGCGGTGGCCGTCCGCACGAAGGGGTCCCCCTTCCAGCCCCGTGCGGCGACCACGACGCACACCAGGGCGAGCACCGGCCCCACGTAGGAGCTGTGGCCGAGGTACTGGCCGGCAGCAACCCTCCACGGGGACCACGCGCCGGCGACGATCCCCCGGTCACCGGGCAGGAAGCTCCCCGCCACCCCGACGGCCTCGACCGTCGGCTGCGTGGAGCCGACCAGTCGGCCCGGCCCGGTGAGGGCCTCCCACACCGGCACCGCGAGGATCGGTACCGCCACGCAAGCGGAAAGCGACAGCAGCGAAGCAAGCCTGCGGGTGGGTTGGGTCAGGCGGGCCAGGCGGCCCAGGCGGCGCGAACGGCCCAGGCGGCCCGACGAGCCGAGCGGGCGGGCTCGGGGTCCGCCGGTGAGCACCTCCCGGACGGCGAGGATCGCCAGCACCGAGGCGGCGACCACCACGGTGAGCACCAGCACCTCGCTGTCGACGAAGAACTGGGCGGCTCCGAGCAGCCCGAGCGCCGGCCCGGTCACCCACACCGGCGCCGGCTCCCCTCCTCGGGGTGCGAGCCGGCAGTAGAGGATCGCGAGCATGACCGGCGGGAGGGGGCCGAAGACGAGGAAGACGTGGCTCGCCCCTTGGTGGGTCATGTAGGGGAAGAACGCGTAGACCGCTCCGCCGACCGCCGGGCCGAGCTGGCCCCCACCGATGCGCCGCAGGACGAGGTATGCCGAGGCCGCCGAGGTCAAGAACGCCAGCCGGAGCAGGATCACGAGCGAGGCGACGGGGCCGAGAGCCAGGGTCAGGGGGGCGAGGAGAGCCCCGAGCAGCGGAAAGCTGGCGTTGTCGAGCAGGCTCACGCCCGAGGGGACGTCGATCGCCGAGGTGTGCAGGGCGAAGGGGGCGTGAGCGGCGACGGCGAGCCACCACACGCCTTGGGCGACGTCGGCGCAGGCGCAGGTGGGCATCCTCGAGCGTGGGGCGAGCCCGACCGGCAGGGCGATCGCCCAGGCGCAGAGGGCGTAGGTGGCGATCACTGCGCCGGCGATCAGCGGGCGCCGGCGACCCGGGTGCTCCGGCGACCCCCGGTGGCCACCCGACACCTCCCCCGAGGAGGGCAACCCCGGGTTGTCGCCCAGCACGGGCCGGCAGGCTAGCCCCGGGGGCCAGGAGGCGAACCGGCACCCGGGTGCGCAGCCGCACGGTCACCCCACGAGGTGCGGCACCGCCGCGGGTCAGCAGCCCCCTGGTGGGCCGAAGGGGCCGATGCCCACGGCGGGGTTGTCCACGACCCCCTCGTCCGCAGGCGGGACCTCGGACCCGAGGTGGACCACGTACCAGTAGCCCCTCCAGGAGATGAGCGAGGCGATCCCGATCGAGCGCTCCTCGCCCCCCTCCTCGTAGACCAGGCGGGATCCCGGGACGTTCCAGTAGCCGATCTTGTTGTAGCAGGCGCCGGGTGGGACCCAGTGGATCAGGTCTTGGGGCACTGCCACCTCCACCAGGCGGGCGCTTCGGGCTCCCGGGCCGAGCGCGGCGTGGGCGGCCGCCAGGTCGAGCCCGAAGTGGTACACGAGGCGGTCGGACCAGTCGAGCCGGTCGTCGTCGTAGGCCTTCACCTGTTCGTAGGCGGTCACCGGGAAGAACGACGGCATGGCGAGCGCCAGGTCCCCGGTACGGATCCCGGCCCACAGGGCGACCATCTCGGCGTGGAAGGTCGGGGTGGCCGACGACGGGACGGCGGTCGTCTGGGGGAGCAGGCCGGTGCCCGGCGGTGGGAGGGCCGAGGTCGTGCCCGCGGTTGCCGGAGCCGTGGTCGTGGTCGGAGCCGTGGTCGTGGTCGTCGTCGGGAGCGTGGTCGTCGTCGGGAGCGTGGTCGTCGTCGTTGCCGGAGCCGTGGTCGTCGTCGCGCTCGGCTGCGCAGTGCCGGCCGGGACGAGCGGGGCCACGGCACTGCGGGCCGGGCGGCTCGAGCGGCGAGACGAAGCGCCTGCGCCCGATCCAGACGCGACCGCCACGGCGAGCGCAATCGCGACCACGAGCGCGAGGGGCGGGACCAACCAGACGGCCAGGCGGCCGCGCGACCCCGCTTTCCTGCTCACGCCGGGAAAGCTAGTAGCGCCGGAGAGCAACCGACTGGAGCCAGCGTCCCGGCCAGCAGACGGCAGCGGCACCGTCCCTTTGCGCCCGCTACCGAGGCGTCGGACAACGAGCAGCGGCAAGCTCGAGCCCGGCCCCCGGGACGAGGCGACGGGCTCTTTCCCCGAGGGCCTACCCAGCTGTCTCCGGGCCGCAACCACCCGGCCCACCCGAGCGGCCCGCAGCCATCCGGCCTTACCCGGCGATCCGCCCGTCGCTCAGGCGCACCCGCCGGTCGAGGCTCGCAGCCACCCGCTCGTCATGGGTGGCGACCACGAGCGTCGCCCCCGAGTCTCGGCGGACCTCCCGCAATCGCAAGCGCATGGCCAAGGTCGGCGCCGTCTACGACGTCACCCCCGTGCCCCGCAACCCGCACGACGTCATGGCGCGAAAGGCCGACGAAGACCACCCGCCTGAGGCACCGAAGGCCAAGAACAAGTGGCTGACCGCGAGCGTCGTCGAGGACGCCAAAGAAGTGGTTGGGCGGCTCTTCGACGAGGCGGAGCGGCGCGACCCCGGCCACAAGCGCCGGTGGGTGGCCCTCGTCGACGGCAACAACCACCAGATAGAGCGCATCGGCGCCGAGGCGCAGGCACGGAGACTCGAGATCGCGATCGTGGTCGACCTCGTGCACGTGCTCGAGTACTTGTGGGCGGCGGCCTGGTACTTCTTCGCCGAAGGCGACACGGCCGCAGAGGACTGGGTCTGTGACCGGGCACTCTCGGTGCTCGAAGGCCACGCCCGTGAGATCGCCACCGGGATCTGCAGACGGGCGACGGCCGAGGGGATCGCCACCTCCAAACGCAAGAACGCCGACGAGGCAGCCAGATACTTGAAGAACAAGGCGCCCTACCTCGACTACCCGACCGCGCTCGCCTCCGGGTGGCCCATTGCGACCGGGATCATCGAAGGGGCAGTGCGACATGTTGTCCGGGACCGGATGGACGTCACCGGCGCACGCTGGTCCGTCAGCGGAGCGGAAGCCGTCTTGAAGCTCCGAGCGGTCCGCGCTAACGGCGACTTCGACGACCATTGGCGTTTCCACCTCGACCACGAGCGCCAGCGCGTTCACAACTCACGCTACGACCGGGGCATCATCCCCCTGGCTGCGTAGTCACTCCACGAGAGCCGCACCCTTTTCTATTGCTACATAACACACCAGTAAGAAGGCTACACGTCGGCTAAGACTTTGTCAATGCGTAGCGCAATAAGCCTGTTAGGGAGTCGGGGTGCCTCGCCGAGCCACCCGGCCGGCCTTCTGAAACCCCCGGCCCCGATCTCGAGCGCTAGCTAGCTAGAGCCGACACCGGCAGTAGGTCGCCCAGCCAGGGATCTATCGCCTAGCAAGATGGGTGCGTGACAGGTCCCGCGTTCCGTTCCCGTCCGCCGCTGTACTTGTTTACCGCATTTTGAGAGCCGCGGGGCGCGCCGAATGGGGCGTCAACGTGAGACCTCTGTCGGTCGACCTCGGGGGCGCTCGGCCCGGCCGAGAGTTGCTCAGGCGAGCAGGATGGCGAGGCCCGGGTCGGGGCTGCGGGCCCGTTGGGCGAGGTAGGCGACCGGGTCGATGCCGTGCTTGGCCGCGGTTGCGATGACGCTCGTGATCACGCCCAGGGTCTTGGCCCCTGCCCAGGTGCGGTTGCCTCCCCAGGTCTTGCGGTTGACCACACAGGGCCTCACCGCCTGCTCGCCGATGAAGTTGGTGGCATCGACGCCGTCGACGCTCGAGACGCTGAACTGGGCGACGGCTTGGTGGGCGACGTGCTTCAGCAGCCGGCGGTTGGCGTCGAAGGTGGTCGGGCGGGCGCAGAGCGCATCGAGGCGGGCACTACTGAACCCCCCTGGGTCTGATGGAGGCTCTCAGCCCTTGATTCCAACCAGGGTCTGGTCGGCCTGTGGGGCAGCGTAGGACGCTGATGTGGCCTGGGTTTGGTGGAGGCTCTTGCGTTTGGGTCCTGGAGAGAGGCTCGGGTCTCGCCCAGGGGCGAGGCTTGCAGATGAGCGGGGCCGGGCGGAGGAGCGACGCCCGCGAGGAGCGTGACATCTTGAAGCGGGCTGTGGCTTTCTTCGCCAGGGAGACCCGGTGAGCGTGTACCCGTCGGTCGGCAACCCGAAGCTCGAGGCACATCGAGAGCGTTGGGCTCAGCCATCGAGCTGGTCCAGCGAACGCCATTCCTCGACGAGGTGCGGCTCCAGGCGACCAAGGCCGATGTGCTGGACGAAGACGGCGAGGACGTCCCCCACCCCGGTGGCCGAGGGCGAGTTGATACCGTTCGCGCCGAGGGCATGCGCGGCGACGCCCAGATCCTGGCATGCGGTCCAGTCGGGCGCGGTCAGGACGTCGATGCCGAGCCCCACCTGGGCGCGGACCTCGCCGTCGGTGAGGTCGAGGACGCGGTCAAGGTCGATCTCATAGCGGTAGAGGGCCCTCGGGAGCAACCCCTCCACCCCGATCGCTTGGCGTTCGCCGAGCCTCTTCAGCTCCGCGACCGCGCACGGGCGGCTCTGGCAGAGGTAGAGGACGGGGAAGCTCCCCGGCGGGTTGAACCGCCCGCCGTGGAGACGCGCCCCCTCGCCGCTCAGGGGGTCATAGCGGGGCCCGAGATGCCGAAAGCCTTGGCCGGTGAAAGGCGTCAGTGGCGCGGTGGCCACCCGGCCGGCGTCGACGACCACCCTGTTATGCCGTCACGCCCTCGGCCATGGCCAGCACCGCGCCGATCACCCTGCGGTACTCGCCCTCGGCGATCAGCTCCAGGGGCTTTCGCCAGTCGAGGTCGGGGTTCGGGCTGCGCAGCCACAGCCG
>JAKARG010000100.1 GCA_021819345.1 Actinomycetes bacterium
TAGTGGGCGAGCGCGACCCCGGAGGGCCGCAGCCCGCGGAACTTCCCGATCGAGGCGCAGGCGAGCTCGAGGTCGAAGTCCGCCGGCGGGGTGGCGGGCCAGAGCACGCCGGCGTCGGGGAGGCGGACCCCGACCGCGTCGCCGGCGAAGAGCAGCCCGCTGTCGCTGTCGTGGAGGGCGAGGTGGTGCTTGGCGTGACCGGGCGAGTCGATGCTGCGCAGCACCCGTCCCGGCCCGACCGCCACCTCCTCCCCGTCGGCGAGGACGTGGATGCGCTCCGGCGGCGTCGGGTCGAGCCGGCCGTAGAGCGAGTCGAGCAGATCGCCGTAGACCTGCGCCGCCGAGGCCACCAGGCGCGTCGGGTCGGCGAGGTGTCGGGCACCCTTCTCGTGGACGTAGACCGTCGCTCGCGGGAAGGCCCGGGCCAGGTCCCCGACCCCCCCGGCGTGGTCGAGGTGGATGTGGGTGACGGCGATCCCGGCCAGGTCGGAAGCACCGATCCCGAGACGCTCCAGGGCGGCGAGGAGGGCCGGCACCGAGCTCTGGCTGCCGGTCTCGACGAGCACCGGCGAGGGACCTTCGACCAGGTAGCCGGCGGTGACCCGGTCCCAGCCCCCGAGGAGGGTGTCGATCTCGACCACCCCGGGCGCGATCCGCTCGCTCATCGACCCGACCCTCCGGCCACCTCGTGGCGCGCTCCCCCGCCGGGGGCACGACCGGACGAGCCGAGCCGAGCGGCGCCGGTGCCGACCAGCTCGAGCACCTGGTCGTGGAGCAGCCCGTTGGTCGAGACCGCGCTCCCCCCCTCCAGCCCGGCGTTGCCGGCCAGGTCGCTCGTCCGGCCCCCGGCCTCCTCGACGATCGGGACCAGGGCGGCGACGTCCCAGGCCGAGACCACCGGGTCGAGTGCGATGTCGCAGGCCCCCTCGGCGACGAGCACATGCGACCAGAAGTCGCCGAAGGCGCGCTCGCGCCAGCAGCGCCGGGCGAGCTCGCGGACCTCGGGGCCGAGGCCGAGCTGCTCCCAGCCGTCGTCGCCGCAGCCGGAGAGGTGGGCGTCGGCGAGGCGGTCGACGGAGGAGACCTGCAGTCGGCGGCTCTCGGAGGTGACCGGGCCGGCCGGGCGCAGCGGGGCCGACCACGCCCCGAGCCCCCGGGCGGCCCACCACCGGCGGCCGAGCAGCGGGGCCGATACCACCCCGAGGACCAGCTCGCCGGCGTCCTCCAAGGCGATGAGCGTCGCCCACACCGGCACCCGCCGCACGAAGTTCGCGGTGCCGTCGATCGGGTCGAGGATCCAGCGCCTCGGACCTCCTCCGGTCTCCCCGCCTTCCTCGCCGAGGACCCCGTCGCCGGGACGCTCGGCGGCGATGAGCAAGCGGAGCCCCACCTCGACCGCCCGGTCGGCCTCGGTCACCCAGGTCCGGTCCGCCTTGGTGTCGACGGCGAGGTCTCGCCGAGCGGCCGCCGGGAGCGTGATCGCGTCCGCGGCGTCGGCGAGGCGCTGGGCGAGGTCGAGGTCGGCCTCGAGGGCGGCGGAGGCGCTCGGCACGGCAGGGTGGGGCATCGGTACTCCCATCAGGCCATGGCGACGAGCTCGAGCAGGTCGTCGCTCCAGGTGTCGAGGGTGCCGTCGGGCAGCAGCAGCACCCGGGCCGGCGAGAGCTCGGCGACGAAGTCGACGTCGTGGCTCACGAGGACCATCGCCCCCGGCCAGGCGGACAGGGCGCGGCCGATCGCCTCGCGCGAAGGCGGGTCCAAGTTGTTGGTCGGCTCGTCGAGGAGCAGGAGGTTGTGGCGGCCGGCGACGAGCTGGGCGAGGGCGAGCTTGGTCTTCTCTCCGCCGGAGAGGGTGGAGGCGTCCTGGAAGGCGACCTCGCCGACCAGACCGAACATCCCGAGCAGCCCGCGCAGTTCGCTCACCGGAGCGGGCGAGGCCTCCCGGAGGTGGTCGAGAACGCTCACCCCGGGGCGGATCCCCTCGTGCTCCTGGGCGTAGTAACCGGGGGAAACGCCCAGCCCGAGGCGGAAGGACCCCGAGGCCGGGGGGCTCGCCCCGGTGAGGATGCGCAGCAGGCTGGTCTTGCCGGCGCCGTTCAACCCCATGACGAGGAGCCGCTCACCGCGTTCGAGGCCGAAGCAGACCTCCTCGAAGATCGCCGGCCCCCCGTAGGCCTGGGCCAGCCGGTCGGCCTCGAGCACGACCCTGCCAGAGTGCGGGGGGGCCGGGAAGCGCACGTGGTAGTTGCGGTCCTGGCGAGCCGGGGCGTCCACTGCGACCGACGCCAGGCGCTCGACCCGCTTGTCGAGCGACTTGGCGACCCGGGCACGTTTGGCGGTCTGGTGGCGCATCGACTCGGCGAGCCCGGACAGCCGCTTGATCTCGGCCTGCTGGCGGCCGGCGAGCTTGGTCAAGCGGACCTCGTCGGCGGCCCGGGACTGCCGGTACTGGCTGTAGGTCCCCTTGTACTCGACGAGCCGCCCCTCGTCCAGGTGGAGGACCCGGGTGATCGACGAGTCGAGCAGCCCGAGATCGTGGGAGACGACGAGCAACGCACCCCGATAGGCGGCGAGGAAGCCCATCAACCAGGTCTTGGCGTCGATGTCCAAGTGGTTGGTCGGCTCGTCGAGCATCAGGACGTCGCTGCCGCCGAAGAGGATCCGGGCGAGCTCGACCCGCCGGCGCTCGCCCCCCGAGAGGACCCCGACCGGAAGATCGGCCCGGCCCGGGTCGAGCCCGAGGCCGGCGAGCAGGGTCCGCGCCTCGGCGTCGGCGGCGTACCCGCCGGCATCTGCGAAGCGCTCCTCCGCCCTGCCGTAGCGGGCGACCGCCCGCTCGCTCGGGTCCTCCTCCAGCGCGATCCGCAGCTTCTCCAGCCGCTCCGCCAGCTCGTCCAGGCCCCGACCGGAGAGCACGTGGGCGACTGCGGTGGCGGAGTCGATCTCGGCGAGGTGGCGGGGGTCCTGGGTGAGGAAGCCGAGCCTTCCTTGGACCTCGACCACCCCGGAGGCCGGGGGCGAGACCCTACCGAGCACCTTCAACAGGCTCGTCTTGCCGGCCCCGTTCCGCCCCACCAGGCCGACCTTGTCCCCGGCGCGCACGCTGAAGCTGGCCCCCTCCAGGGTGAGGCGACCGCCCACTTCGACCGACAGGTTCCTAACCGCGAGCACCCGACCATGATGGTCCATCGTGGACCTGGTGCTGCACTGGAGCACCGGCCCCGGCGCAGAGGAGCTCGGGGCCGACGAGCTGTGGGGCCGGGGCGCGACCGCGGTGCAGCTCGGCGACGGGGTCCTGCTGGCCTCCTTCCCGACCGAGGCGGCCACCCGGCAGGCGGCTTCGGAGCTCGGGGCGACCGTGGAGGAGGTCGACCCGGCCTGGCAGGACGCGTGGAAGAGCTTCGCCGAACCGGTCGAGCTCCCCGGGGTGGTGGTCACCCCGGCCTGGCGGGAGGTCGAGCTCGGAGCGGACCGGCTGTCGCTGTCGATCGACCCGGGACCGGTCTTCGGCAGCGGGAGCCATCCGAGCACCCGGCTCCTGCTCGGCCTGCTCGCCGAGAGCCCGCCGTCGGGCCTCGACGTGCTCGACGTCGGCACCGGCAGCGGGATCCTCGCCGTCGCAGCTGCGCTCCTCGGCGCCGCGAGGGTCACCGCGATCGACGTCGATCCGGCAGCCGTCCCGGTCGCGAGGGCCAACGCGGCTCGCAACCGGGTCGCAGGCCGGGTCGAGGTCTCCACCACCGCCGTCTCCGAGGTGGGTGGCGACCATGACCTGGTGCTCGTGAACCTCACCGCCGGAGTGCACGCCGAGGTGGGTGCCGACGCGGCCGCGGCCGTCCGACCCGGGGGGCGCCTGTGGCTCGCCGGCCTCCTGCCCGGCCAGTGGCGCCACGTGGCCGGCGCCTACCCGGGTTGCAAGCTGGTCGCCGAGACCGCCCTCGACGGCTGGGTCGGCGCCATCCTGGCCAAGGCGGGCGGGGTCGCGCCTACTGGAGCGGGCTCGGTACCTACCGCAGCTCGCCGGAGCCCGAGGGAAGCCGACGGGACCGGTCGGCCTCCTGCCAGAAGTCGTCGTGGCCGCAGGTCGGGCAGCGCCTGAACTGCTCCCAGCGGTCGAGCACCGCCCGCCAGCTCGCCTCGAGCCCCGCGGCGCCAGCCGACAGCCCGGCCCGGCGCGGATCGGCGATCACACCGGCCCGGGTCGAGCGCCGCCGAGGGGGACGCCCGGCGACCGCGCGATCGACCACCCACGAGCCGCCGCAGACGTTGCAGGTCCTCCGGTACCGCCTGCGCAGGCGGACCAGGCGCATCCCCCGCCGGCGAGACCGGGCGCTCACCCCCACGAGACTAGAGCGGACCGGGGCCGGGGGCTCGGCCAGCTCCGGACGGCGCGAGCGACCCGAGCCGGAGCGCCTCTGCGCCCCGTCGCAGCTCCAGCCGCAGTGGGCGCCGGCTCAGCGGCTCCGGCGGGGCTGCGCCCCGCACCCATCGATGCCCGGCGAGCTGGCGCTCGCTCGAGCATCCTGAGCTGCTCGCTGGGCTCCGACCTCAGCCGGCCTCGGGGCTCGGCGGGGCCAGGGGGCCGCCGCCCGGGGCAGGCGGCTCGGAGGCCGCCTCGACCAGCTTGGCCACCTGCCGGAGTGGTCGACCGAGCAGCCGGGCGACCCGGGCCAGGTCCTCGTGCTCCGCCTTGACCCCCGCCGGGGAGCTCTTGACGCGCACCGTGTAGCCCTCTACCTCGACCTCGGAGACCTCCCGCGTCGAGGTCCAGCGGCGGCGCTCGTGCACCCGCACCCCGAGGGTGCCGGTCTCGGCGACGACCAGGTCCAGCAGGCGGCCGGCCGCCGCCGGCTCGACGACCACCGAGAGCTGGTGGGCGGGTCTCCCCTTCTTGCCGACGATCGGCGTGACCCACGCGTCGAGGGCGCCGGCGCCGAGCAGGGCGGCGACCGCATGGGCCAGGACCTCGCCGGTCACGTCGTCGAGGTTGGTCTCGAGCAGCACTATCGGGTGCCCGGGCTCGGCGCTCCCGCCGATCGCCTCACCGAGCACGACCTGCACCAGGTTGGGTCGGCCGGCGAGCTCACGGCTGCCCGCTCCGCGGCCGACCCGCTCCACCCGCATCTCGGGCATCGGTCCCCACCCCTCCGCCAGGGAGGCCAGCAGCGCCGCTCCGGTAGGGGTGGTCAGCTCCACCGGTACGTCGGTGCCATAGGTCGGGGCGCCGGCCAGCAGCTCGACGACCGCCGGGGCGGGCACCGGGAGTAGGCCGTGGGAGCTGCGGACCATGCCACTGCCCTGGGCCACGGCGCTCGAGCGGACCTCGTCGACGCCGAGGACCTCGAGCGCTACACAGGTTCCGACGATGTCGATGATCGCATCGGTACCGCCGACCTCGTGGAAGTGGACCTGGGAGGGGGGGCGTCCGTGGAGGCGTCCCTCAACCTCGGCGAGAGCCGCGAAGGCGGCGAGCGCCCGCCGCCGCACCCGATCGTCGAGGCGCGCCTCGGTGATCAAGCCGACGATGTGGGCGTGGGTGCGGACCACCGGCGTGTCGCGCACCGTGACCACCATCTGGGTGGCGGCCAGCCCTCCGCGCTGCACAGGTCGGGACTCGAGGCTCCAGCCGCCGAACGGCAGGGCGACCAGCTCCCGCTCGATCGCCTCCAGGTCGGCACCGGCGTCGACCAGGCTGGCGAGCGCCATGTCTCCGGCGATGCCCGAGAAGCAGTGCCACCACGCCACCCGCCGGCTCGGGCTCACGGCGCTCCAGGGGTCGGCACGCCCCAGCTCGATGCACCCGATGTCGATGCACCGGACGTCGATGCACCCAGGCCTGGGACGACCGCGCCGGGGACGACCGGGCCAGGAACGGCTGCGCCGTGTCCACCCACGCCGAGGTCCTGGTGCCCCGGCTCGGGGGTGCGACGCGCTTCGCGGGGCCTTTCCCCCAGTCCGAGCGCACGCGCGACGACGTGCGCGGCTCCGAAGCCGTTGTCCACGCCGACCACCGCCAGCCCGGCGGCGCAGCTCGCCAGCATCCCGAGCAGGGCCGTCACCCCCTCGAGCGAGCTCCCGTACCCGGTGCTCGTCGGGACCGCCACGACCGGGCAGGCGGTGAGGCCGCCGACGACGCTCGCGAGGGCCCCCTCCATCCCGGCGACGACCACCACCGCATCGGCTGCCTGCAGCTCCCCGACCACGGCCAGGAGCCGGTGCAGCCCGGCCACGCCCACGTCGGCGATCCTGCGAGCCTCCCATCCGAACGCCCCCAGGGTCGCGGCGCACTCGTCGGCGACCGGGCCGTCGGCGGTGCCGGCGGTCACCACCACCACCTGCTCCGCACGGCGCGCGGCGGCTCTCCACACCACGGTCGAGCCGGTCACCCGACCCCCCGGGAGCACGTCCAGGCAGGCGGCGACCTGGTCGCTCGACGCCCGACTGAGGACCACCGGACCGCCGTCGGGGCGGGCACCGAGCGCGCGCACGAGGCCAGCAGCCTGTTCGACCGTCTTGCCCGGCGCGTAGACCGTCTCGGGGAAGCCCTGGCGGAGGCTGCGGTGGTGGTCGAGCCGGGCGAACCCGAGGTCCTCGAAGGGCATACGGCGCAGCTCGGCCACCGCCACGTCGGGAGGGCACTCCCCGCGGCGCACGGCGTCGAGCAGTCGGCGGAGGGCAGGCTCGTCCATGACCGCCCTATCCTGCCCTCCGATGACCGACCGTGTCGCACCCGGGGCCACGGTCGCCTACCTCGGGCCCGCCGGCACCTTCACCGAGGAAGCCCTGCGGAGCGAGCGAGACCTCGCGGAAGCCCGGCTGCTGCCCGAGCGCAGCTTCGCCCACGTGCTCGCTGCGGTGGACGAAGGGCGCGCCGACTTCGGCTTCGTCGCCCTGGAGAACGCGATCGAAGGAAGCGTCGTCGCCGCCTTGGACCAGCTCGTGTTCGAGCGGAACCTGTTGATCGTGCGGGAGGTGCTGCTCCCCGTGACCCAGCACCTGCTCGCAGCGGCCGGCACCGGGCTCGGCGACATCGACCGGGTGGTGTCGTTCCCGGTGGCGACAGCGCAGTGCCGGGCGTGGCTGGCGACGCACCTGCCCGACGTGGAGGAGGTGGCCGCCACCTCGACCGCCGAAGCGGTGCGGACCGTCGCCGAGGGGGGTCGGCCCGGCACGGCGGCCATCGGGACCGCTCTCGCCGGAAGCCTCTATGGTCTGGACCTGCTCGCCTCGGGCATCGAGGACACCGACCACAACGTCACTCGCTTCTGCCTGGTCGCACCCGTAGCTGCCGGGATCCCCGCACCGAGCGGCCACGACAAGACGACGGTGGTCTGCTTCCAGGCGGCCGACCGCCCGGGAAGCCTGCACGGGATCCTCGGCCAGTTCAGTGCCCGGGACATCAACCTCGTGAAGCTCGAGTCCCGCCCGACCAAAAGAGCCCTCGGCGAGTACTGCTTCATCGTCGACTTCGAGGGCCACGTTGCCGACGAAGTGGTGGCGGACTGCCTCCGGGACCTCCACGTCGCCCTCCGGGAGGTCAAGTTCCTCGGCAGCTACCCCGCCGCCGGCCACCCGAGCGTCGGTCGCCGGCGGGACGCCCACGAGGCGTGGGCATCGGCGGACGCCTGGATCGCCTCCATTCGCCGTAGCATCCGCACGCCGTAGCAACCGCACGCCGGAGCAGTCGCCCGCTCCACTCCGGCTGGGCGAGAACCAGCCGGCGCGGCGGGCAGCCCTTCCCACCCGAGAGGAACCACGTGGCCGACGTAGCCCCCTTCGACCTGGAGATCACCGACCGCCTGCTCTCGACCACCCGGTCGGTGCGCAAGCGCCTCGACCTCGAACGACCGGTGCCACGAGAGGTGGTCCTCGACTGCCTGCGCATTGCCCAGCAGGCACCGACGGGTAGCAACTCGCAGGGGTGGCGGTTCGTGGTGGTCACCGACCCGTCGCTGCGCTCGGGGCTCGCCGATCTCTACCGGGAAGCCTCCGCCGAGTACTTCGCCGGCGCCCGAGCTGGAACCGGCCAGCTCGACCGGGTCCGGGACAGCGCGATCTACCTCCGGGAGAACCTCGAGCGGGTACCGGTGCACGTCATCCCTTGCATCCTCGGCCGGGCCGACGGCTTGCCGAGCTCGGTGGCCGCAGGCTTCTACGGCTCGATCCTGCCCTCTGCGTGGAGCCTGATACTGGCCCTGCGCTCCCGGGGGCTCGGCTCGGCGTGGACGACCCTGCACCTCGGCCGGGAGAAGGAGGCCGCAGCCCTCCTCGGCATCCCCGACGAGGTGACCCAGGTCGCCCTGCTCCCGGTCGCCTACACCCTCGGAACCGACTTCAAGCCGGCCAAGCGCCCGCCAGTGGAGCAGATCGTCCACTTCGACCGCTGGTCGCAATAAGTCGATCGGGGCCCGAGGACCGATAGCACGTCTCCGGCCGCCCCCGCGAGGCGCCAGGGCAGGAGGTCCTTCGTCACCGACCGGAGCACGGCGCCGGTCGGTGCACGGCTCAGCTGCGGGCAGAGCGCTCCGGCGAGCCGGCGGAGCGGTGGCCGCGCTGGCGATGGCTGGAGGAGACACGCGCCTGGCGGACGAGCCGCCAGGTCTCCGCCTCGGCACGGCGCTCGGACTGGTAGCTGGTGATCTGGGAGGAGAGGTGGGCGATCATTTCTTCATCTCTTTCACACGTCGTTGTGTATGTCATCAGTATCCCCGACCCCGGGCCGAGATCGTCTCGTTCGTCAGGGCCCGAACCGCTCATCAGGCTCGAGGATCGTGGCTGTTCGAGACCTTGACCGAGGTAGTCGAGGGGGAGTGAGGACACTTCATGGGGCTGCTCGGCGCACCGCCCCCGTGCCGCCCGCTCGCCAGCGCCACCGGGACGAGGGCGGCCGGCTCCTCGCCCACGACCCGCAGGGGCCGGAGCGCTATCGTCGGGGTCCTGCCGCCATCCAGGAGGTGGCGCACGGAGGGATGGCAGAGCGGCCGAATGCGAGGCTCTTGAAAAGCCTTGGGAGGCGACTCCCCGGGGGTTCGAATCCCTCTCCCTCCGCTGGTCAGAGGCTTTCTTTGGGCGGGCAGCTCCTGTCCTGAAGGCCTCAGTGGCCATGATGTGGCCATAATCCTTTGGACGAGCGTGCAGCCTCGCCGCCGTGCGTGGCAGCATCCGCCAGCGAGGCCCGAAGGTCTGGCAGGTCCGGGTTTCACTCGGCAAGGACCCCGAGACCGGCCGCTATCGGTACGCGCAGCGCTACTTCAACGGGGCAAGC
>JAKARG010000101.1 GCA_021819345.1 Actinomycetes bacterium
GCGCACCGCCCGGGCGGCGGCGAGCAGCTCCTCGAGCGGGGCGTCGGCGAGCTCGTCTCGGGAGGGGACCGGGTGCATCGTCCTCGACGCTACCGGAGGCCACCCGCCGGCGGGCCTGCCGGGCCGGCTCTCGGCCCCTTGGTGTCCCTTGGCGCCCACTCTCGAGCCCGAGCCTTCCTCCGTTCGGGATCTTCCGCCGCTCGGGGTGCCCGGGAGCCGGCGGCTGCAGGTGCTCGGCTGCGTCGGGCGCGGTGTGACCCTCGTCGCCCTCGGGGCCCTGCTGCTCGTCGTCGGCCGGGCGGCGGGGCCGGCGTCGGGCAGCTCGGCGGCGCGCTAGCCTCTGGGACCGTAATGACATTGCTGTAAGCCGTCCACAGGACTGTCCACAGCTGCTGTGGACGGTACTGCGGCGGCGGTCGGGAGACCCTGGTACCGGGGCTACCTGGCGGTCCGCCCGGTCGGGCGAGAGGAGAGTCGGCCGTGGCGGCCTCGTTCACCCATCTCCACCTCCACACCGAGTTCTCCATGCTCGACGGGGCGGCCCGGGTGGGGGAGGTGGTGGCCAAGGCAGCTCGCGACGGCCAGCCGGCGATCGGGATCACGGACCACGGCAACATGTACGGGGTCCTCGACTTCTACAAAGCAGCACGCGAGGTCGGCATCGAGCCGATCATCGGCACCGAGGCCTACATGGCTCGGGAGAGCCGCCACGAGCGGCCATCCCGGAGGGGGCGGGTCGACGACGGTGGCGGGGATGGTGCCGAGGGGTCCAAGCTCTACTACCACCTGACGCTGCTGGCGGAGAACGCAGCCGGCTACGCCAACTTGATGAAGCTCTCCAGCCAGGCCTACCTGGAGGGCTACTACCTGAAGCCTCGGGTCGACTGGGACATGCTCTCCGAGCACCACGAGGGCTTGATCGCCACCACCGGGTGCCTGGGCGGGGTGGTCCTGCAGGCACTGCTCGCCGGGAACGAGAAGCTGGCGACCGAGCTCGCCGCCCGGCTGCAGGAGATCTTCGGCCGCGACAGCCTGTTCGTCGAGCTGCAGGACCACGGCCTCGCCGACCAGCGCCGCACCAACCCCGGGTTGCTCGAGATCGCCCGACGGATCGGCGCCCCGCTGCTCGCCACCAACGACAGCCACTACACCGAGCGCGCCGACGCCGTGGCCCACGACGCGCTCCTCTGCGTCCAGACCGGCTCGGTGATGGACGACCCCAAGCGCTTCAAGTTCGACGGCCAGGAGCACTACCTGAAGACCGCGGCGGAGATGCGCCAGCTGTTCGCCGAGGTACCAGAGGCGTGCGACAACACGCTGTGGATCGCCGAGCGGGCCAGGGTCGAGATCGACTTCGGCAAGCCACAGCTGCCGAGCTACCCCCGCCCCGACGGCTTCGCCGACGCCGACTCCTACCTCCGGCACCTGGCATTGGAGGGCGCAGCCACCCGTTATGGCACACCCCTGCCCGGCGTGGTCGCCGAGCGGCTCGACTACGAGCTCGGGGTCATCTCCTCGATGGGCTTCTCCGACTACTTCCTCGTCGTGTGGGACCTCATCGACTACGCTCGCGGCAAGGGGATCCGCGTCGGGCCGGGGCGGGGGAGCGCAGCGGGCTGCTGCGTGGCCTACTGCCTGCGCATCGTCGACCTCGACCCGATCGAGCACGGCTTGATCTTCGAGCGGTTCTTGAACCCGGGCCGCAAGCAGATGCCCGACATCGACATGGACTTCGACGAGCGCTACCGCTCCGAGATGATCCGCTATGCGACGGAGAAGTGGGGCTGGGACCACGTCGCCCAGATCGTCACCTTCTCCACCATCAAGGCTCGGGCGGCGGTGCGTGACGCCGCCCGGGTGCTCGGCTACCCCTACGGGGTCGGTGACCGCATCGCCAAGGCGATGCCGCCGCTCGTCATGGGCCGTGACACGCCGCTGTGGGCCTGCCTGGAGGAGCACCAGCGCTACGCCGACGGGTTCAAGGCGGCAGCCGAGCTGCGGGAGATGTACGCGCTCGACCCCGACGTCAAGCGGGTGGTCGACGTGGCGCGCGGGCTCGAAGGCCTGCGCCGCCAGGACGGCATCCACGCTGCGGCGGTGGTGATCTCCGCGGACCCCCTCACCGAGCACCTTCCCATCCAGCGCAAGCCCGAGGCGGGCGGACGCCCCGAGGACGCCCCGATCGTCACCCAGTACGAGATGCACGGGGTCGAGGAGCTCGGCCTGCTCAAGATGGACTTCCTCGGGCTGCGCAACCTGTCGGTGATCGAGCGGGCGCTCGACCTGATCGAAGCGGGGACCGGGGCCCGCCCCGACATCGACTCGCTGCCATTGGACGACCCGGCCACCTTCGAGATGCTCCGGCGGGGTGAGAGCATCGGTGTGTTCCAGCTGGAGGGCGGCCCGATGAGGGCACTGCTGCGCTCGCTTGCACCGACCGAGTTCGCCGACCTCGCGGCCCTGAACGCCCTCTACCGGCCGGGGCCGATGGCGGCGAACATGCACAACGACTACGCCGACCGCAAGAACGGCCGCAAGCCGGTCACCTACCTGCACCCCGACCTGGCCGAGGTGCTCGCCGACACCCAGGGGCTCATGGTCTACCAGGAGTCGATGATGCGCGTGGCCCAGAAGTTCGCCGGCTACAGCCTCGAGGAGGCCGACAACCTCCGCAAGGCGGCCGGCAAGAAGGTCCGCGAGATAATGGCGGAGGAGCGGGAGAAGTTCGTCTCCGGCTGCGAGGCGACCGGCTACGGGCGGGAGCTCGGGACCGCGCTGTTCGACATCATCGAGCCGTTCGCCGACTACGCGTTCAACAAGAGCCACGCCTACGGCTACGGCCTGGTCATCTACTGGACCGCGTGGCTCAAGGCGAACTACCCCGCCGAGTACCTGGCCGCACTTCTCACCTCGGTCAAGGACGACAAGGACAAGACCGCCGTCTACCTGGCCGAGTGCCGGGCGATGGGCATCGAGGTGCTCGTGCCCGACGTCAACGTCTCGGCTGGCGAGTTCACCGCCGTGCGTGGCGGCGGGGCGGGGGGCAAGGGGGTCATCCCCTTCGGTCTCGCCGCCATCCGCAACGTCGGCGAGGGCCTGGTCGAGCGGATCGTCGCCGCGCGCGAGGCAGGCGGCCCGTTCGCCGACTTCTACGACTTCGCCCGCCGGGTCGACCCGGTGGTGCTCAACAAGCGCACGGTCGAGTCGCTCGCCAAAGCCGGTGCCTTCGACTCGCTCGGGCATCCCCGGATGGGTCTCTGCCAGGTCTCCGACCAGATCGTCGAGCGGACCCTCGCCCGCCGGCGGGAGCAGGAGCAAGGGGTGATGAGCCTCTTCGGGGACCTCGGCGACGACGACGGGAGCGGCTTCGACGACGCCCGGGTGCCGATCCCGGAGGTGGAGTTCGCCAAGGCCGAGCGCCTCGCCTTCGAGAAGGAGATGCTCGGTCTGTACCTCTCGGACCACCCGCTGCTCGGCCTCGAGGCGGCTCTCGGTCGTCACGTCGAGGTGACCATCTCGGAGCTGCGCGACGAGCCGGTGACCGGGGACCGGGGGGAGCCCCGCTGGGTGGGGGGCGTGGTCACCGCCCTCAACCGCAAGTACACCAAGCGGGGGGAGATGATGGCGACCTTCGTGCTCGAGGACCTGCAGTCGGCGATCGAGGTGTGGGTCTTCCCGCGCACCATGTCCGACGTCGGCCACCTGCTCGCCGACGACGCCGTCGTCTGCGTGAAGGGCCGGCTCGACACCCGTGAGGACCAGCCGAAGCTCATCTGCATGGAGCTCCGGCGCCCGGAGCTCGTTGCCGGGGCCGAGCCGCTGCAGCTCGTCCTGCCCCTGCACGCCTTGAGCGAGGACCGCGTCGACGAGCTGAAGAAGATCCTCGGGGACCATCCCGGCGAGGCGCCGGTGCTGCTCCACGTCGGCACGAAGTGCATCCGCCTCGATGCCGGCTGGGGGGTCGAGGCGAGCACCGGGCTGCTCGCCGAGCTCCGGGTCCTGCTCGGTCCGGACTGCCTTTGGAACCGATCCCCTTCGAGCGCCTAAAATGTCGGCCAGAGCGAGCCGGTACGAAGCGAGCCGGTACGAGGAGAGTAGCAAGCACATGGCCCTGGAGGTCGAGACCAAGGACTGCACCGCCCTCTCCGACGGCGAGCTGGCCGAGATGGCGGACTCGGTCACCGACGGCCCGGCGGGCTTCGACATCGGCCTGCTGTCGAAGCAGGCCGAGGAGTGGGTGCTCGTCACGCAGGTGCGGGACGCAGGCAGGCTCGCCGGCTTCTCCTTCTGCACCCTCGAGCGGATCGGCGGCACCCCCTGCCTCCTTTGGGGTCTGGCTTCGGTCGGGCGCCGGCCCGAGGGGCCCGAGGTCCTCGATGCCCTCACCGCCGACCAGTTCCGGCGTGCCGTCCTGGCCTTCCCCGACGAAGACGTGCTGGTCGGTACCCGTTTCATCGATCCTGGCGCCTTTGCCGCCTTCGCCGGCCTGGAGGAGGTGTGCCCCCGCCCGGGTCACAAGCCGAGCGGCGAGGAGCGAGCGTGGGCCCGTCGGCTGGCCAAGCGCTTCGGGGCCGAGGGTCGGGTCGAGGACCGGAGCTTCGTGATCGCCGGGGACGGGGCGGCGAGCGGGGTGTTCGACTTCTCTCCCGAGACGGGCGAGGCTGCTCCTGGGCTCGCAGAGCTGTTCGCACCGCTCGACCGGGGCCGCGCAGACGTCCTCGTCGCCTTCGGATGGGCGATGGCCGAGCACCTGGCGGAGCACTACTCGTCCTAGCCGGTCCTGGCTGGCCTGCCCCCGCCGAGCGGCCGCGGCAGCACCCTCAGCGCCGGGGCAGTACCCTCAGCGCCGGGGCAGCACCCTCAGCGCCGGGGCAGCACCCTCAGCGCCGGGGCAGCACCCTCAGCGCCGGGGCAGCACCGCCTCGACGACCTTGTGGCAGTGCCCGTCGATCGGGGGGGTGAGGGAGACGAGGATGCGGCTGCGTCCCTCGACCTCCATCACCCGCCGGCCGTCGCGGTCCATCACTGCGGCGAGCCGACGGTCCAGGCAGGGCAGCTCCCTCGCCTTGGCCTGCCACTCGAACCTGCAGCCGAGGAAGTTCCCCTCCCGACGCAGCAGGATCGGCCCGGCCGGCTCGGCGAGGGCGATCGAGGGGTGGTCCGCCCGCCGCTCCCAGAAGGCGATCGCCGGCCCGTGGCTCGACAGGAGAGCCTCGTCGCTCGGGTGGAGCAGGGGCCGGAGGAGCCGCTCGACCCGGCGACCTGCCATGCGCCCTACCGCGACCGGTGCCTCGGCGAGCACCAGCGCCTCGGGGGCCGCCGGGTCGGGCACCTCCTCGGGGTCGGCGGCCACCACGACCTCCGCCAGGTCGTAGGCCCGCAGCCGGGTCTCGGGGGCCGCCGGCGCCCAGGTGCGCACGAGCACGCCGGAGCCGAGGTCGACCCCCGAGCATCGCACCCCGTCTGCTGCCAGCACGAGGAGGGTGAGGCTCGTCCCCGGCGCCGGATCGAGCCGTGGCACGTCGGTGCGGACCAGGCGGAAGTCAGGAGCTGTGGTTGCCGTCATCGCCTACATCTTGACCTCTGGTCCTCCTCCGGTGGTGGATCCTCGCCTACAGGTGGGGCGCCGCCTGCGGCTCAGGCCCCCCACGCCTCCAGCTGGGTCTCGAGCTCGGCGGGGGTCGACGCCGGCGCCCGGCAGGCGAAGTCCCGGCAGACATAGGCCTTCCCGGCGGCCTCGGGCCCGGTGCGTCCCTTCCACAGCGGCGAGTCGAAGGGCTCGCCCCAGGCGAGGACCGTCCCCGGCCGGTAGCCCGTACCGGCGATCGCCACCAGGTCGGGCCGATCGCCGCTCACCACGACTTCGGTGAGCCCGGTCTGGTCGAGGTCTGCGACGGCCGCCAGGGCGGCGAAGGCTGCCGGGGCCTTTCCGAGTGCCGGCGCCATGCAGGCGATGGTCGCTCGTGCTGCGTCGAGGTACTGCTCGACCCCGGTGAGGGTCCCGAGGCGGAGGAGTGCCCCGGCGGCGACCGACTGGGTGGAGGGGACCGCGCCGTCGTAGGAGTCCTTGGCCTGGGCCACGAGCGGCTCGCCGTCCCAGCCGGCGGTGCGGAAGCCTCCGGTCTCCTCGTCCCAGAACAAGAAGATCAGGGCGTCGGCGGCGTTGCGCGCCTCGCCGATGAAGCGCGCCTCGCCGGTCGACTCGTAGAGCCGGCTGAACGCCTCCACGAGCCAGGCGTGGTCGGACGCGTAGGCCAGGTGGTGGGCCCGGCCTGCCTGCCAGCTGCGCATCCATCGGCCCTCGGGACGCAGCTCGCCGAGCAGGAAGTCGGCCAGCTCGACGGCGGCACCGACCCAGTCCGGGCGGGCCAGGAGCCGGCCCGCCTCGGCGAGGGAGGCGACGGCCATGGCGTTCCACTCGGTGAGGACCTTGTCGTCGAGACCCGGCCGCACCCGCCGCTCTCGGTGCTCGAAGAGCGCAGCTCGGGCGGCCTCCACCTCCTCGGGCCGGGCGAGCACGCCACGCTCCGGCCTCCAGAGGATGTTGCGGCCCTCCCAGTTCCCCGCCTCGGTTGCCCCGTACCAGCTGACTGCGGCGCTGCCTCCGACCTCGGCCAGCTCGGCGAGCGACCAGGTGTAGAACCGGCCCTCGACCCCCTCGCTGTCGGCGTCCTCGGCGGAGCTCAGGCCACCTCCCGCCTGGCGCAGCGGAGGGCGCAGCAGGTACCCGAAGGTCTCCTCCGCCACCTGGCGGTAGTGCTCCTCGCCGGTCGCCGCCCACGCCCGGGCGTAGGTGCGGGCGAGCAGGGCGTTGTCGTAGAGCATCTTCTCGAAGTGCGGCACCATCCAGCGCCGGTCGGTCGCGTAGCGGGCGAACCCTCCGCCGAGGTGGTCGTAGATCCCTCCCGAGGCCATGGCGTCGAGGGTGGTGGTGAGGGCATGGGCGATCTCGTCACGCCCGGTGCGGTCGGAGGCCTGGAGGAGCAGTTCCAGGGTCGGGGGCTGGGGGAACTTGGGGGCTTGCCCGAAGCCGCCCCACTCGCGGTCGAAGCGGGCGAGCAGTGCGTCGGCGGCGGCGGAGAGCAGGCCCGCCGAGCGTGCCGCTGCGGGGTCGCCGCCCGACGCCCACGACAACGACGGCAGGTCGGTTCCCCGGCGGATGGCTTCGAGCAGGCCGTCGGCGTCGGCTCCGAGGTCCTCGCGCCTGGTCCGCCAGGCCTCGCCCACCCGGCCGAGAAGGTCGACGAAGCGGTCCCGCGCGAAGTAGGTGCCGCCGAAGAAGGGGCGCCCGTCGGGCAGGAGGAAGACCGTCATCGGCCACCCGCCGCTCCCGCTGATCGCCTGGACCGCTTCCAGGTAGATCGCGTCGACGTCGGGGCGCTCCTCCCGGTCGACCTTCACCGCCACGAACCCCTCGTTGACGAGCTTCGCCACCTCGGGGTCCTCGAAGGACTCGTGCGCCATGACGTGGCACCAGTGACAGGCGCTGTAGCCGACCGAGAGCAGCACCGGCACGTCACGATCCTTGGCCGCCGCGAACGCCTCCTCGCCCCACGGCCACCACTCGACCGGATTGTTGGCGTGCTGGCGCAGGTAGGGGCTGGTCTCCCCGGCGAGGTGGTTGGTCGTTGCCACCCGGCCAAGCTACCGGCGCCGCCAACCGGGCCGCACCGCCCGCCCGGGTCGTGCCGGCCGCCCGGGTCGCTCCGGTCGTCCGGGTCACGCCCGCCGCCCAGGCTGCGCCGCCCGCCCGGGTCGCGCCCGCCGCCCGGGTCGCGCCGGCTGGCGCTCTGTCGGGTCGAGCCGGCCGGCGCGCCGTCGGGGGGCGACGGCTTGTGGTAGTCAAGAGGGCCGTGGCAACGACCGACCGGAGCGGTCCCGTCCCGCCGTCGTCGCAGAACCGCCTCCGCGCCCTGATGGTCGTCGCTACCTGCCTGTTCGCCACCCTCGTGGCGCGCCTGGTGTTCCTCCAGGTGGTCGACAGGACCGTGGCCAGCCAGAGCGTCGTCTCGGCCGGGTTGGTGACGATCTACACCCAGGCCCCGCGGGGAGAGATCCTCGACCGCTCCGGGCAGCCGCTCGTGGCCAACCGGGCGGTCCCGGTCATCGAGGTCCAGCGTGACGTGGTCACCGCCGCCGCCGAAGCCCGCCTCGGGGTCCTCCTCGGTGTTCCCCTCAGCGGGCTCCGCCAGGCGATCGCCAACCCCCAGTACACCCCCCTCACCCCGGTGCCGGTGCTCACCGACCCGACCGCCGGCGAGATCCTCTACCTGGAGGAGCACCCCGGGGAGTTCCCCGGGGTGACCGCCCAGACGGTCTCCGAGCCGTTCGTGACACCGCTCGGCGCCTACGCCGGCGACGTGGTCGGTTACGTCGGCCAGGTCGACTCGACCGAGCTGGCCTCCCTGCAGAAGGCCTATCCCTCCGAGCACTACCAGGGCGGCGACGTGGTCGGCCAGTCCGGCATCGAGGCCGAGCTCCAGCCCTACCTGGAGGGCCGCCCAGGGGTCACCGTCTACCAGGTCGACGCGCAGGGCAAGGTGATCCGGGTGGTGCGCCACACCCCGCCGGTCCCGGGCGACAACGTGGTCCTGACCCTCGACGGGACGGCCCAGGAGGTGGCCGACACCTCGATCCTCGAGGGCCAGAAGGTCGCCCGGGCCGAGCCGGCCGGCAACGGTGTCGGGCACTACCAATCCCCGGGTGGCTCGGCGGTGGTGGAGAACCCCGACAACGGCCAGGTCCTCGTGCTCGCCACCGAGCCGACCTTCAACCCCCAGTGGTTCGACCAGGGGATCACCGCGGCGCAGTACCGCTCGCTCGTCGACAACCCCGACGACCCGCTCGAGGACCGGGCGATCCAGGGCGAGTACGCCCCCGGGTCGACCTTCAAGGTGGCGAGCGCGACGGCCGGGCTGCACTACGGGGTGATCACCCCGACCTCGCTGTTCAACGACACCAAGGGCTACATCGTCGTGGCCGGACACGTCTTCCACGACGCCGGTGGCATCGGGGCCGGGATCATCAACGTCTCCCAGGCGCTCACCGCCTCGAGCGACAACTACTTCAACGTGGTGGGCGAGAAGCTCTGGTACGGGCAATCCAAGTGGGGCCCGACCGCCCTCCAGCAGGTGGCCGCCAGCTACGGGTTCGGCAAGCCGACCGGCATCGACCTGCCCGGCGAGGCCGCCGGGCTCATCCCGACCCCGGCCCAGCAGGTGGCGCTCAAGAAGGCCGAGCCCAACAACCCCGACGCCCTAGAT
>JAKARG010000102.1 GCA_021819345.1 Actinomycetes bacterium
AGCCTCGGGCTCGATGACCGAGCGAGTGACCAAGGCGGTGATCCCGGCTGCGGGCCTCGGCACCCGCTTCCTCCCGGCGAGCAAGGCGGTGCCGAAGGAGATGCTGCCGCTCGTCGACAAGCCGGCCATCCAGTACGTGGTGGAGGAGGCGGTGGCGGCGGGCATCGACGACGTGCTCGTGGTCACCGGCCGGGGCAAGGGGGCGATCGAGGACCACTTCGACCGCTCGCCGGAGCTCGAGGCCCACCTAGCCGCCGGCGCCAAGACCGAGGAGCTCGACGCCCTGCGGTCCCTGGAGCGCCTCGCGGTGGTGCACACCCTGCGCCAGGGGGAGGCCCGTGGCCTCGGCCACGCCGTCGGCACTGCGCGCCGGCACGTGGGCGACCAGCCATTCGCCGTGCTGCTCGGAGACGACATCATGGACCCCGACGGCGGGGTGCTGGCCGGGATGCTGCGGGCCTTCGAGCAGCGGCGCCGGACGATCATCGCCCTCCGCCGGGTGCCGGCGGCGCAGGTGTCGCTCTACGGCTGTGCCTCGGTCGAGCCGGTGGACGACGACACCAGGCTCGTGAGGGTGCTCGACCTGGTGGAGAAGCCCGCCCCCGAGGACGCGCCCTCGGACCTGGCGGTGATGGGCCGCTACGTGCTCACCCCCTCGATCTTCGAGCGGATCGAGCGGACCCCCCCCGGGCGAGGGGGCGAGGTCCAGCTCACCGATGCCATCCGCGCGCTGATCTCCTCCGAGGAGGTCTTCGGCTACGTCTTCGAGGAGGGCCGCTACGACGTGGGCAACAAGCAGGACTACCTGAGGGCGACCGTCGAGCTCGCCCTGCGGCGCGACGACCTCGGGCCGGCGCTTCGCGAATGGCTCCTAGAGCGCCTGGCGCGGCCTTGATCGACCTGGAGGCGGCCCGGTCGAGGGTGCTCGCCGACTGTGCCCCGGCGGCTCCACAGCGGGTCCCCCTCGTCGGCGCGCTCGGCCTGGTGCTCGCCGAGGAGGTCGACGCCCCCGAGGCGGTGCCCCCCTTCGCCAGCAGCGCGATGGACGGCTTCGCAGTCCGAGCCGCCGACGTGGCCGGCGCCGGAGCCGACCACCCGGTGGTCCTCCGGGTCGTCGGCACCCTCCCGGCGGGCGCCGCACCCGTGGTCGCCGTCGGGCCCGGAGAGGCGATCCGGATCATGACCGGGGCGCCGCTGCCCCCCGGAGCCGACGCCGTCGCGATCGTCGAGCTGACCCGCCCCTCTGGCGGCGACGACGCTGCGGTCGAGATCCTCGCCCGAGCGGAGCCCGGGGAGCACATCCGCCCGGCGGGCGAGGACCTCGCTGCGGGCCAGCGGGTCTTCGGTGCCGGCACCGTGCTCGGACCCGGTCATCTCGGGGTGCTCGCAAGCATCGGGCGCCCCGACGTCGCGGTCCACCCCTCCCCGGTCGTCGGGGTGCTCTCCACCGGCGACGAGCTGGTGGGCGACGGCAGCCCGCTCGGCCCCGGCCAGATCCGCGACTCCAACCGGCTCACCCTGCTCTCCCTGCTGCGCCGGGACGGCTTCGGGGCGGTGGACCTCGGCATCGCACGAGACGACGAGGACGACATCCGCCGGCGGATGACCGAGGGCGCCGAGCGCTGCGACGCGCTGCTCACGAGCGGAGGCGTGAGCATGGGGGACTTCGACTACGTGAAAGCCGTGCTCGACCGGCTCGGGGCGATGAACTGGATGCAGGTGGCCATCCGCCCGGCCAAGCCCTTCGCCTTCGGGGTGGTCGCCGGCACGCCGGTCTTCGGCCTGCCGGGAAACCCGGTGTCGTCGATGGTGAGCTACGAGCTGCTGGCCCGACCCGGACTGCGCCGCCTCGCCGGCCACCCCGCCGACGCCCTGGTCCGCCCGAGCGTGCGCGCGGTGGCCGAGGCCGCCCTCGGCCGGCCCGGGGACGAACGGGTCACCTACACCCGGGTCGTTGCCGCCGCCCGCCCCGACGGGCGCATCGGGGTGCGCTCCGCCGGCGGGCAGGGGTCCAACCTCCTCTGGCCGATGGCGCTCGCCAACGCCCTCGCCGTCCTGCCCCCCGGTCCCGGGGTGCCCGCAGGCGGGGAGGTCGAGGTGCTGGTCCTCGACTGAGATCCTCCGGTGGTGGGCACCCGCGCGTGGCGTGGCCTTTCCCCCACCCTGCCGGAGTGTCACAGCCCCGGAGTAGCTTGGGACCGTGGCCGTTTCCCTCGTCGACCCTTTCGGCCGGGTCGTGAGCGACCTTCGCCTGTCGATCACCGACCGGTGCAACTTCCGCTGCACCTACTGCATGCCCCAGGAGGGCATGACCTGGCTGCCAAGAGCCGAGCTGCTCAGCTACGAGGAGATGGAGCGGATCGTCTCGGTCCTCGTCGAGCGCTACGGGTTGCGCAGCGTGCGCTTGACCGGCGGTGAGCCGACCGTTCGGGCCCACCTCCCGGTGCTCGTGGCGCGCCTCGCCGCCCTCGGGGTGGAGCTGTCGATGACCACCAACGGGGCCACCCTCGGGCTGGTCGCCTCCGACCTGGCCGGCGCCGGCCTGCAGCGGGTCAACGTGTCGCTCGACTCGCTTCGCCCCGAGCGCTTCGCAGCGATCACCGGGCGCGACTCGCTGCACCGGGTCCTCGACGGGGTGGCCGCCGCCGTGGACGCCGGCCTGTCACCGGTGAAGGTGAACTGCGTGCTGGTGCGGGGGGTCAACGACGACGAGGTCCTCGACTTCGCCGAGTACGGCCGGGCAAGCGGCACCGAGGTGCGCTTCATCGAGTGGATGCCTCTCGACGGGGAGGGGGCGTGGAGCGCGGAGCAGGTGGTGCCGGCGGCGGAGGTGGTGAAAGTCCTCGCCACGCGATACGAGATCGAGCCGGAGGGGGGTGGCGCCATCGACGGCTCGGCCCCGGCGGAGCGCTACCGCTACCTCGACGGGAGAGGGCACGTCGGGGTGGTCGCGTCGGTGACCCGCCCGTTCTGCGGGACCTGCGACCGGGTCCGCCTCACCGCCGAGGGCCAGCTGCGCAACTGCCTGTTCTCGGTGCGCGAGACCGACCTGCGCACGATCCTTCGTAGTGGGGGTAGCGACGACGACCTCGCCGCTGCGATCGAGGCGGAAGTGGGCCGGAAGTGGGCCGGGCACTCCATCGGCCAGGTGAGCTTCGTCCGCCCGGCTCGCTCGATGAGCCAGATCGGCGGCTGAGGAGCCACGGCCAGCGTCACCTGGACTGCCGGTTGCCGCGGGGTGGTCGGCTGCCGGCGGAGCTGCCAGAGCTGCCGGCTGCCGAGGGCGGTCCTCGGATGTGACCCGGCTTAGACTCGGGATATGTCCGATCGGGGTCTGACCCACATCGATCCCCTGGGCCGTGCCCGCATGGTCGACGTCACGCCCAAGGAAGCGACCCATCGGCGGGCGGTTGCTCGCTGCAAGGTGTTCATGCGACCCGAGACCACCTCCAAGGTGGCGTCGAACGCAATGAGCAAGGGGGATGTGCTCGGGGCGGCCCGCATTGCCGGCATCCAGGCGGCCAAGCGCACTGCGGACCTCATCCCGCTCTGCCACCCGCTGCTCGTCGGCTCGGTTGCGATCAACTTCGACATCCGCGACGACTGGGTGGAGGTCGAGTCGCAGGTGGAGACCGTCGACCGTACCGGCGTCGAGATGGAGGCGCTGACCGCGTGCTCGGTGGCCGCTCTCACCATCTACGACATGTGCAAGTCGGCCGACCGTTCGATGGTGATCGGCGAGCTGGCCCTGTGGGAGAAGACCGGTGGGCGGAGCGGACTCTGGCGGCGCCCGGCGGGCTCGATCGACGAGCCGCTCGTCAACACCCCCCATGCGCCGGCCGGTGCCGCTGGTGGCGACGGCCTCGACGCCCGCATCGAGGACATCCTCGCCGAGGGAGATGGCAACGGCGCAGAGTGGGTCTGACGTGGCCTCCTGTCGACCCTGGCTGTCGCCGGGCTGAGCCGCAGGCCGGCCACCGTCGGCGAGCGGCCACCGTCGCCGGGCGGCCGCTGTCGCTGGCTGCTGTCGCCGGCCACCGTCGCCGGGCGCTGCCGCCGGCCGCTGCCGCAGGCCAGAGGCGGAGCGCAGGGCCGACTCCTCGGTTGGTGCTGGTCGGAGGCGACCTTTGCCCTGCCCCTGGCGAGCTGCTCGAGCTGGCAGCTAGGTTACGGCGGGCGTCGCCGAGCGGCACCCCCGGGAGGGACGCCCCAGAAGACCATTCACCCCAGGCCGCTCCGGTCGGGTCAGCCGCGCAGATCCACGGTTGAGCATCCCGCCCGGATTATGGTCGCCGAGCAAGGGAAAGACGAGGCTGAGGAGCTTGACGACGGTGGTGGTGCTGGTCCTCGCGATCGCCTGGGGGGCGGTGCTCCTTGGGTGGCTGCGCTCGCGCACTGGGGGGTCGTTCGGCGACTCGGTCGGGCTCTTCCACCGGCACCTCCACGTCCTCGAGCGCGCTGCGCCCTCCACCCTCCCTCCGGCCAACCGGCTCCGCGGCCCTGCCGCTTCCCCCATCCCACTCTCCAGTCGCCTCGGCCCTTCCCGGCAGGGGGCAGTTGGTCCCGCTGCCTACGTAGGCAGCCCCGCAGCCCGGTACCCGGCGCCCCGACCGGGCCAGCTCCGCACCCGGGCCCCCCGTCAGCAGGCCGCGATCCTCCCGTCCGCGCGCCGCAGCCAGATGCGCAAGCGTCGGCGTGACGTGCTGTTCGTCCTGGTGGTGGCGGTCGTCGCCAGCATGGCTGTGGCGGTGGCCGGCCACGGCCTGTGGTTGCTCCAGCTGGCCTGCGACGCGGCGCTCGGAGGCTACGTCGCCCTGCTGGTCCGTATCCGCAACCTGACCCTCGAGCGGGAGCAGAAGCTCCGGGTCCTCTACCGCCCCGAGGCCGCTCGACTTGCTCCGGCCGCCGGCTACGGGGAGGGCGGGGTCGCTCCGGCTGGCTACGGGCAACTGGCCCTGCGCCGGGTCGCCAACTGATCGAGGCGGCCGACTGAGCGCGGTCGGACCTCCCTCGGGAATGCCCGCCGAGGAAGATGCCGAGCCCACCGGCACGGCCCGCGGGCTCCCCGCCCAGTCCACCGACGCCGGAGCGGCGATGGTGGCGCCGAGCCTGGGAAGTACGGTCGCTGCAGTCGCATCGGGCCTCGGAGATGTGCATCGGGCTCGGGAATCGGGCTTGGCGTCGTGCCGGCTGGCGATCCGCCTGGCCGGCAGCTCGATACGTGCAGTGCACCGTGAGCAACCCGAACGCGCCGCCGAGCTGCTGGCCCAGTGTGAGGGAGCCATCCGGGCGGCCCAGGCGGTGCTCGGGCCGTACCCGGAGGTTGCCCACGCCGGGTTCCTCCACGACGCCGAGAAGGAGATGGCCGAGGCGGCGCTCACTGCATGCTTGGTGTCCGGCTCGCCGCTACCGTCCCCCGAGCAGCTCGCCATCGGCGTCCCGGCCTGGCTCAACGGTCTGGCCGAGGCGGCCTCGGAGCTGCGCCGCCACCTGCTCGATCGCCTGCGTGACGGCCGGAGTGGGGTGGCCGAGAGCCTGCTGTCGACCATGGAGGAGGTCTACGAGGCGCTGGTTGCGATCGACTACCCCGACGCCGTGACCGCCGGCCTCCGCCGCAGTGCCGATGCGCTGCGGGCCGTGCTGGAGCGGACCCGCAGCGACGTGACGACTACGGTCCTCCAGCAGCGCCTCCAGCGGGTGATCGAGTCCCGCCTGGACGTCGTGGACGACGCCGGGGGAGGCGGCTGGTGCTAGAGGGGGTCGGCCGGTGTGCGCTAGGTTGGGGGTCCCCCGAGGGGGTGTAGCTCAGCTGGTAGAGCGCTTCGGTCGCATCGAAGAAGTCGAGGGTTCGAGTCCCTTCACCTCCACCGCGTACTTCAGATCTTCGTGCCTTTCGGGCTGACTGTCCTGGGCTTTCGTGCTGTGTCGTGGCATTCCCACGGGGTTATCCACAGGGTTTATGGACTCCATTATCGACTCCTGATCACCTTGCCGTAGGCTGCCCTACGCAGCGGGTTCTCGTTGCGCAGGGGCCGCACGCTGGGGATTCGCGGCGGTCTGCGTCGAAGGCGCGCCTCGTGGTGCGGTTTGCCCTACGCAGCCCTACCGCAGCATGGGGCAGCGCGGTACTCGGCGAGATGGGCTCGACTTCGGTGGCCGAGCGTGTCTTGGGCGGGACGACGATGCAGGCGTGGCAGGATTGCTGCCATGACCGGGACCGCCACGGGCACCTTCGACGTCAGCCTCCAACCGGGTGAGCCGGAGCTGGAGGGAGCTGTTGCCCGCTTCGATCTGTCCAAGACGTTCCACGGCGACATCGAGGCAACGGGCACGGGCGTCATGCTCTCTGCCGGTGACCCGCAGGCGGGTGAAGCCGGCTACGTGGCGATAGAGACGGTTGACGGACGCCTCGCCGGGCGCACGGGGAGCTTCGCGCTCGTGCAACTCGGGTCGATGCACGCCGGATCCCAGGCGTTGGCCTACGAGGTCGTCGCGGGCTCGGGGACCGGTGAGCTGGCCGGCATCACCGGCACGTTGCATCTCGACATCGACGCCGACGGCACGCATCGCTACCACCTCGACTACGAGCTGTCGTAGGCAGGTTGTGGGATCGCGAAAGGGGCATGAGCGCCGCGATCGGGTGCTTGGATGGTCAGCGTGCGCTGTGTGGGCTGTGGGGCGATCGTGCCCGAGGTGGACGGCCCGACCCATGCCTACATGACGGCTGCGCCGGGATGCTGGGCGCGCTACTGCTCGCTCGAGGATTGGAAGGCAATACTGTCGGGCGAGGACGCGATCGGTGTCGTCCAGGATCTGGTCGACTGCTTTGCCGTCCAGCACGCCACTAACCCGGAGCGGCGTAACCGCCAGTCGGTGGCGGTGCACCTGATGAGCCTGTGCTCGAGCCTCGAGCGCTCGGTATCGGGACCGGAGCGCCGGGAGCGGCTCGCCACCTGGGTCGGTCGTGACTACCCGCTGCTCGAACCTACTCCCGTGTCGTTCGCATTGACGGTGTCCGACATCGTGGCTGCGCCACCGGCTCTGCGCGCGTGGACGATCGAGCGAATGGCCGAGGCATCCTGGGCGGCATGGTCGGCGCATCACGACACGGTGCGCGCCTTCCTGGCCAGCTTCGGGTGAGCACGTCTTGCCGACCGGGATCGACCGGTTCCCACCTGAGACCCTCGAGGAGATCCGCGGACGGGCCGACCACGACAGGTCGGTCTCGAGCTGGATCCGCCCGGCCGTCGACGATGAGCTACATCACGGCGTCGGATAACGCCGTCTCGCTCTATCGGATCGCCGAACCGGCGGACGACATCGTTGCCGCGACCATTGCCCTGACGTCCGCTGCAGTGCTCGGTGATTATCGCCGGGGGTTCAACGCTGAGTAGGCGCGTGCCCCATGCAGTGCCCTACGCAGGCGCCGTGACCAGCGCAAACGCAGGATCTGTATGGAGAAGCCGCGCGAACATGTGATGTCACCTCCACCGCGTACTTCGGATCTTCGCGCCTCTTGGGCTGACCGTCCTGCGCGTTCATGCTATGCCGTGGTACTTCCACGGGGTTATCCACAGGGTTTATGGACTCCATTATCGACTCCCGATCACCTTGCCGTAGGCAGCCCTACGCAACGGGTTCTCGTGGCGCAGGGGCCGCACGCTGGGGCTTCGCGGCACTCGGCGTCGAAGGCGCGCCTCGTCGTCCGGTTTGCCCTACGCAGCCCTACCGCAGCATGGGGCAGTGCGCTGCTCAGCGAGATTGGCGCGAGCTCGGTGGCCAGAGTGTGGGTCGTTCGGGTGCCGTGGCCGGTGCGGTCGTCCCAGTCGTTGGCGGCCTCTGGGCTGGGAGATGTGTCACCGTTCGTCCGTCTCGGTGAGCCGCACGACGCCGGTCGGCGCGTCGAGTAACGCCATGGTGCGCTGGGAAGCGGTGTCGACGTGAGTCCGAGGGGGAGAGGGAAGGCGGTCCGGGTAGTAGGTGCCCGGGCCGTAGAGCTGGCTGTAGCGCAGGACGCCCCGCCGGCGTCGAGGACGAGGCGTTCGTGGTCGGCGACGGCGGCACCACTTCCCGGCGGCGTCCAGGCGATGCTCTGCGCGAGGAACTGGCGTGCACGCGCTGCTGCGGCCGCTGTGAGCAGGTTGCGCGTTCCCTCGGTGCGGATCCGGTTGTTGCGCGGTGCATAGTCGGGGATCTCGTCGGCGCGGTCGGGGAGATCGGTGAGCTGATGGATGACGACATCTGGCGCGAACGAGACGACGGCGTGGCAGAGCGCTGTGGCGTCGTACACGTTGCAGACCACAGCCGTGGGGCCAAGGGCGGCGAGCGACAGCGCCTTGTCAGGCGTGCGGGTCATGCCGGCCACCTTGTGGCCTGCCCCGAGGAGCAAGGCGAGCAGTCGGGTGCCGATGACGCCGGTCGCCCCGGCGACGAATACCCGCATCACGGCTCACCCTCGACTGCGGGTACGGCGACATGCTCGAAGTGGCGCCGGGCGAGCTCGGTGCACACCGAGATCGTGTACTCGGTGTAGAGCTCGGCTCGACCACGCTGCTGGGCGCGCCGGTGCTCGGGGTCGTCACGCCAGGCGTCGTGGTGGTCACGCGTGTCGAAGACCACCAAGGACACCCGCTCGCCGTCTTCGGCGGAAAAAGTCTTGAAGTCGACGAACCCCGGCATCTGCCGGGCGCGCGCCTCCATTGCTGCGGCCAGCTCGGCGTAGCCGTTCACCTTGGCGTCGGCACGAAGTCGTGAGCGGAAGACGGTGACGACCGGCGGGTCAGTGTCGGGCTCCATGTTCCCAGCATTGCCGAGGAGGGCGTGCCTGCGCCGGGGCACGCTGGTGTCGCGAGCGGGCCCTGTCGATCCTGCGCGGTCGGACACGCTCACGAAGGGGTGGCGCGCAAGATCAAGGGAGTTGCGCCGACTGGGCACGAGTAGAGACGGGGCAGGCGTCTTCCTCGCGGCGACAGGCGGAGAAGTCGCAGAGCCGGCACAGCCAGGCCCGAGGCTCACCGCGGGAGCTGGCTCGTTCGTCGAGGCGGTTGGCCGTGAGCTCTTCGAGGAGGCGTTCGAGGAGGGGCGTGAGAGCCTGTCGCTCGTCGGTGCTCAGCTTTGATGGGATGCAGGAGCGCAGCGCCGCTCTTGCGTGACCGGGCCGAGATGGTGCGAATGGGCCTGCGCGCCGAGTAGGGAGAACCTTGCCGTGTCGATCGAGACCGTGGTCGTCGTCTAC
>JAKARG010000103.1 GCA_021819345.1 Actinomycetes bacterium
TCGCCTGGAGGTGCTCGCTCGCTGAGCACTCCATCCGGGTGGGTGCCGCCCGGGTGGGTGCCGCACGGGTGGGTGCCGCACGGGTGGGTGCCGCCCGCACGACGCGCCGTCACTCAGGCTCACACGATCCAGTCCAAACAAGACATGGCCCCACAATGAGGACAGCGGGGACGCATGTGGCCGCCAGGCGGGTCGTTCCCGATGCCCCTGGTCGCATGGTACCTTGACACCCTTTGGAGCGCTGATATAATCACATTAGCGAGTCCGCATGCTGTTGCTTAGGGGGGGCATCGTGGCCGACCAGGTGCTCGACTGCACTGGGTTGAATTGCCCACTGCCGGTAGTGAAGACGGCACAGGCGATGAAGAGCCTTGATCCTGGCCAGGTGTTGGAGCTCTTGGCCACCGATCCGGGTGTCGAACCCGACATGAAGGCCTGGACCAACAGGACCGGGAACGAGCTGGTCAAGCTGGAACGGGTGGGTGACGTGTTCCACGTCCTTCTTCGGAAGGTCGGCTGAGCGACCATGTGGTCCAGCGAGGACAGCAGCAAGGTCCTCTATGTGCAGACGCACGGCACCGATGACCCGGGGCGCTGTGCGACGCCGTTCTTCCTCGCGGCGTCGGCGGCGGCAATGGAGTGCGAGGCGGCCATCTACTTCACCATGTACGGGCCCCAGCTCCTCCAGCGTCAGGTCATCGGCAAGATCGGCCCGAAGGGTGACCGGGGTCAGCCGCTCTCGTACTTCGTGCGCCAGGCCACCGAGCTGGGCGTCCGGCTGTACGTCTGCCAGCCGTCGCTCGAGCTGAACGATCTCTCGATGGACGAGCTGATCGACGGGGTGGAGATGATCGGAGGCGCGGCCTTCAACGACATGGCCATGCGTGCAGACGCCGTGGTGTCGTTCTGAGATGGCCGAGACCTCGGCGCTGTACAAGTCCGACGACGTGGCGGGCTACCCAGAGGTCGCTCACGACGTAAAGGCGCGGCTGTTCGACGAGGTCAAGGCCGACCTGCGCTTCCCCGACTATCTCTACGGCTGCTACGAGTGCGGCATCTGCGTGGCCGCGTGCCCCTCGGCGCGCTTCTACGACTTCAGCCCGCGTCGTATCGCCCAGGCGATCGCCCGGGAGGACGTCGCGCTGGTGTACCAGCAGATGGAAGAGGACATCTGGGAGTGTTCCCAATGCTTCTCGTGTGTGCGGTGCCCGCGGGGGAACAACCCGGGCGGGCTCATCACGATCATGCGGGAGGTGGCCATCAACAACGGCCTGGCCTCCGCTCGGGAGGCGCTGGAGGGCTACTCGCGGATCATCTACAAGATCATGTCGACGGGGACGCAGGTATCCCCGGACATGCTGCAGCCCGACGCCTTCCCCGACTGGGGACCCGAGGTGAAGGACGTGTCCGACAACCTGGCACTGTGGCGACGGGCGCTCCCGCCCGAGACGTTGCACACCACCTCCACCGGGTGGGACGTGGCCGAGCGGACCTTGATCGAGCTGTACGTCATCTGGCTGGAGAGCGGCGTACTGGAGATGATCCGGGAGGTCGACGAGGGCCTGCACGCCATCCTGGAGGAAATCATGCAAGACCGCCTCGAGGAGGAAGGGATCGAGCCATGACCGCACCCGTCGACGTGGTCCTGCGGAAGAAGGAGCGCTTCGAGCGCGGCACCGAGCGGCTGCCGGGGGACTTCCACGAGGAGCTGTTCCGGCTCGAAGAGGAAGGTGAGTGGATCGTCGACCGGGTTCGCGAACCGTACGTGGAGGTGCCGACCAAGTACGGGCGGACCAAGAAGATCCCGAAAGCCCACCTCTGGCACCACAAGTCGTGCGGGCAGTGCGGTCACATCCCCGGCTACTCCACCTCCATCTTCTGGGTCATGCGCAAGCTCGGCTACGACTACCACGACCCCCGAGACCAGACGTCGTGCACGGCGTGGAACTACTACGCCAGCGCCACGTCCAATTCGACGGCGCAGGCCGCGGTGGCGCTGCGCAACTTCGCCGCCGCCAGAGAGACGGGGTACTTTCCGCTGATCCACTGCGGAACCTCCTACGGGCACTACAAAGAGGTCCGCGAGGAGCTGCTCCTCCATCCCGAGCTGCGCCAGCAGGTGCGCGACATCCTGGCGAAGCTGGGCAAGCCCCTGGTGATGCCCGAGGAGATCGTCCACTACTCCGAGTGGTTCTACGCCATGCGCCAGGAGATCGCGGCCCACCAGGTTCGGAACTTCGACGGGATCGCCGTGACCGTGCATCCGGCCTGCCACTACTACAAGCTGGTCGAAGGAGATGCCATCTACGACCCCGACATCTACGGCGGTCAGCGCACGGCCGTCGTCACCGGGCTGGCAGAGGCGCTTGGCGCCGAGGTGCGCTCCTACTCCACGTGGTTCGACTGCTGCGGGTTCGGCTTCCGGCACATCCTGGTGCAGCGGGACTTCACCAGGTCATTCGCCACCCAGCGCAAGATAGAGGTGATGAAGGAGGAGGCCGATCCCGACGTCGTCCTCACCCACGACACCGGTTGCGTCACCACCCTCGACAAGAGCCAGTTCGCCGCCCGGGCCCACGACCGCAATGTCGGTGTCCCGGTGATGTCGGAAGCGCAGTTCGCCGCCCTCGCCATGGGTGCACACCCGTACCGCGTGTGCCAGCTGCACTGGCACTCGGCTGACTACCGGCCGTTTCTGGAGCGGATGGGCATCGACTGGGAGGCGGCGTGGGCCGAGTTCGAGGCAGACGTCAAGCGCCTCGAGCGAGGCGAGATCGAGTTTCTCACCTGGGAGGACGTGGACGCCTGAGGCGTTCGTGCCACGCGGACGCCCGGGACCCGGGCATGTCGAGAGAGGAAGGTCATGGGCAGCGAGCGTGTGGTCGTGATCGGTGGCGGTCCGGCGGGCCTGGCAGCAGCCGCGGCCGTTGCCGACGTGGGGAGCGCGGTGACGCTGGTGGAATGGGCACCGTTCCTCGGCGGCACGCCGATCGCGGAGAACTACGCCGCGCTCACCCCGAACATGGAGAGCGCTGAGGTGGCCATGGGGCGCATGATCGACCGCGTCACCTCGAACGAGCTGGTCGACGTGCGGCTCGGGTCCCAGGTCGCCGCATGCGAACCGGATGGCCATGGATTCCGCCTCGAGCTCAGCGGAGACGGTGCCGGCCCGCTGCACGCCGACGCGGTGGTCGTGGCGACGGGCTTTCAGCACTTCGACCCCGGACGCGAGACCCAGATGTACGGCTACTACGAATTCCCGGACGTCGTCGCCCTCCAGGACCTCGAGGCGATGCTGAAGGACCACCATGTGGTGCGCCCCTCCAACGGCCAGCCGCCCGAGCGCATCTGCTTCGTCCAGTGTGTCGGCAGCCGCGACCGTCAGATCGGCAACGAGTACTGCTCCAAGGTGTGCTGCGGCATCGCCTCCAAGGAGGCGATCGAGGTCCGCCAGCAGCTGCCGGACTGCAAGGTGTTCATCTTCTACATCGATATGCGTATGTACGGCTACTGGGAGAACCAGATCTATTGGCCGGCCCAGGAGCAGTACCACGTGCAGTACGTGAAGGGCATCATCACCGAGGTCCTGCAGAAAGGCGACAAGCTCCTGGTGCGCGGCGAAGACACCACCATGGGCAGGCCCATGGAGGTGACCATGGACCTCGTCGTGCTGTCAGTGGGGATGGAGCCCTCGCTCGGGACGCGGCTCATGGCCAAGACGTTCGGCGTCGCTCAGAACAAGTACGGGTTCATCGACGCCGCACACGCGCCACTGGACACGGTATCGACCTCCAGGCCCGGCATCTTCGCCTGTGGAGCCGCCCTAGGGCCTGCGGACCTGGAGGACTCGGTGTCCTCGGCTGCCGCGGCCGCCGTCAGGGCGGTGGCTCACGCCCGTTCGCACCAGCCGGTCGGGGCTTGAACGATGCCGGTCGGTGCCCCATCGGGCCCGGTGGTCGACACCGGGGCGGCCCAGGAGTTCCTGCGCGAGATCCTCGGCCGTGCCACCGAGGGCGACCTCGCCGCGGTCGGCGCCGACTGCAGGCGAAAGTCGGACCGGTTCGCCGAGGTGCTGGGTGACGGCCGTGCCGCCCGCGCGAGCCGCGCCGACCTGCGCGAGGTGCTCCGCCGCATCTTCTCGTGCCGGCGCAAGGCTGACATGATCCTTGAGGCGGTGGGCGCCGAGCGCCTGGCGGCGGAGATCGATCGCCTGTTGCGAGGCCTCGAGCCGGTCGGAGAGCGCATCGAGCGGTTCGACGCGGTGCTGGAGGCCGCTCCCGGGATCGGGTTCGATCTTCCCGGTGAGCTCCTCCACTTCGCCCACCCCGAGCACTACTGGCTGTGGACGCGCTGGATGTGGGACCCCAGGATCGAGACGGGCGCCCTGCGGCTGGTCACGACGGAAGAGCTCGATCTCGTGGCCGAGGGTCGGGGCGCGACGTATGTCGGGGTCGGCCGGGCACTCGCCTTCGTGAACGAGACCGGTCGGGCTGCGGGCTTCACGACGTTCGAGGACGGCCCGTTCGGCATCGACGTCTTCCTTGCCTGCGTGTACGCCGTGTACATGTACACGGTCCTGCGGATGCGCATGACCCAGGAGTTCAACAGGATCGTTCCCGGGCTCGAGGGGCTCGTCCGGACCCTGCTCGGCGTTCGCCATCAGGAGGCCTGAGATGCCAATCGGGGGAAGGAAGCAGCCGCCCACTGCGGTGGAGCTCGAGCACGCCACCGTCACGTCGCCCCTCTCCGGCCGGGAGTGGGAGCTCCCGGGGATGTGGAACCGAATGTTCGAGCAGCGGGTGGAGTGGGACTTCACCACCGAGGGCTTCGAGAAGATCGGCTCCCTGGAGGGCGGCGAGTCGCTCGAGTGGTGCTACGGCTGCGGCAAGTGCGTTCCGGTGTGCCCCGTCGACCTGGTGGGCGAGTACGGGCCACGCAAGATCCACCGCAAGGTGCAGACCGGGCTCGACCTCTTCACCTCCGATGACCTTTGGCTGTGCACGACGTGCATGAACTGCCTGCGGGTCTGCCCGAAGGAGGTCGACATGGTCAAGGTCATGCCGGCCGTCCGCGAGGTGGCTGTCGCCGAGGGACAGGTGCCGGGTGAGCTGGCCGATGTCTTCGAGAAGACGTTCCGGTACGGCAACGCCCTCGGCGAGAACCCCAGGAGGCGCCATGCGTGGACGCGGGACGCCGGGGTGGATGTGCGGGTCCTGGCGTCGGACCCGCGGCCGGTCGACGTGCTCTTCTACGTCGAGGACTACTGGAGCTACCACCCGAGGGGCATGCAGGCGGCCCGGTCGTTCGCTCGTGTGGCGACCGCCCTCGGCGTCGACTTCGCCATCTTGGGTCCCGAGGAGAAGACGATCGGGGACTCCCAGCGTCTCGCCGGTGAGAAGGGGCTGTTCGAGGCGCTCATGGAGGACGTCGTCGCCACTCTCGATCGCTACGAGTTCCAGCGGATCGTGACGCCGGACCCGCACGGGTTCAACGCACTGGTCAAGGAGTACCCGAAGCGGGGTCACCGCTACGACGTGCTGCACTACACCCAGCTCCTCGCGCCGCTGGTCGACCGCATCGAATGGCGCAAGGAGCTCGACTGCACGGTCACCTTTCACGACCCGTGCTACCTCGGGCGCCACAACGGGGAGTACGACGCCCCGCGGACGCTGCTACGCGCCATTCCCGGTGTGCGTCTGGTCGAGATGGGCCGGTGCCGGGAGAACGGCTACTGCTGCGGTGGAGGAGGGGGCGGGATGTGGCTCGACGGGCTCACGGCGAACCACACGAGCGAGCGGCTGTCCGAGCGCCGAGTGCGCGAAGCGGTGGAGAGCGGTGCGGACGTGCTCGCCGTGTGCTGCCCCTACGAGGTGTCCCGGTTCGAAGACGGTGCCAAGTCGACCGGCAACGACCAGTTGCAGGTGCGCGACATCATCGAGCTCGTCGACGAGGCGATGGGAGGCGGCGGTGGGTGACGTCCTCCGGATCCGGCGGGCGTTCGATCGCAGGGGGCAGTTCACCAGTCGAAGGGGCGAGTGATGCGCATCGTGGTGGCCGTCAAGCAGATCCCGGATCTCGTCGAAGAGCTGGAGCTCACGGCCGACGGGACCGACGTCGACCGGGAGCTCTTGAAGATGGTGGTCAACGAGTTCGACGACCAGGCACTCGAAGAGGGGCTGTGCCTGAAGGAGGCCGGAGACGCCGAGCTCGTGGTGGTTGCCCTCGACGAGCCGGACGTCGATCAGACGCTGCACGCTGCCTTGGCCAAGGGAGCCGACGCCGCGATCAAGCTGACCGGCGCGCTGACCGGCTGGATCGACTCCCACCGCCGAGCGGCCCTCCTGGCGTCGTGGCTCTCCGGGCAGTCCTTCGACCTCGTGCTGACGGGTGTCCAGGCGGCGGACGACCTCGACGGCCAGCTCCCGGGCCTGCTGGGGGCTCAGCTCGAGGTTCCCCACATCTCGGTCGCGGTGCGGGTGGAGGCGGAAGACGGGATGGCCAAGGTCTGGCAGGAGCTGGCCGGCGGCACGGTGGTGGTCGACGAGGTGCGCCTGCCGGCCGTGATCGGCGTCCAAGCGGCACGGCAGGCGCCTCGCTACGTGTCGATCAGCCGGATCCGCCAGGCCCAGCAGTCCGGTGGGATCACCGAGGTCGAGGTCCAGGCAGCCGAGCTCGGGACGGAGCAGTTCGCGTTGCGGCGGCTGGTCGCCCCGGAGGCCGCTGGGCACGCCGAGATGCTGGCCGGAGGCGCCGGCGAGGTCGCTGATCGGATCGTGGAGCTGCTCCGGGCCAAGGGCCTGGTGCGGAGCTGACGGAGGCAGGGTCATGGGCAACGACGTGCTGGTACTCGCGGAGCACCGGAACGGTCGACTCTCGGACGTGACGTTCGAGCTCGTCGGCAAGGCGCGTGAGCTCGCCGATCGAGGAGGGGGCCGCGTGCTCGCCGTCCTTCTCGGCGAAACGTCGCTGGCGCACGAGCTCGGCGTTGCAGACGTGGTGCTGTGCTCCGAGGATCCCGCCGTCGCCACGTACAACGCCCAGGCCTACGAGCGAGCGATGGTGCACGTCGTCGAACGCCAGCAGCCGCGCCTGGTGCTGACGTCGACCACCACCGTCGGCATGGACGTGAGCACCGCATTGTCCGTGCACTGGCCCGCCCCGCTGGCCTCCTACGTGGTCGACGTGAGGCGTGATGGCGAAGACCTGGCGGTCACCTGCAGGGCATACGGAGGCAAGCTGCTGGCAGAGGTGGCGCTGACCGGGCCGCGGGCGATCTGCGCCGTCATCGCCGGGTGCTTCCCCGCGGCGGACGGTCGGAGCGAAGTGGCCGGGCGGAGCGAAGTGGCCGGGCAGGTCGAGCTGCTGGACCTCGAGGGCGTGTTCGACGGCCTCGGCGTCTCGGTCGCGCAGGTGGTGGAGCCCGAGAAGGGCGACGTCGACATCACGGCGGCGGATCTCTTGGTCTCGGTGGGACGGGGGATCGGGTCGCGTGAGAACCTCGAGGTCGTCCAGGAGCTCGCGGACGCCCTGGGCGCCCCCCTCGCCGCCTCGCGACCGCTCATCGACCAAGGGTGGCTACCCAAGGCCCGGCAGGTCGGCAAGTCGGGCCTCACCGTACGGCCCAAGGTCTATCTGGCCCTCGGCATCTCGGGCGCTCCCGAGCACCTGGAGGGGATGCAGCACGCCGAGACGGTGATCGCATGCAACACGGATCCCAAGGCACCCATCTTCGACGTGGCGACCTACGGCACCACCGTCGACCTCTTCGACCTCACCGACGAGCTGGTGAAGCGGGTGCAGGAGTGACGGTTCGGATCGTCGTCGCCGCCCTCCTCACCGCGGCAGGGCTCGCCCTGGCCGGGGCCCGCCTGGGACGGCTGGCGTTGCTGGTGCGGGCCGGAGCCCCTGCCCCCGGAAGGACGCGCAGAGCGCTCCGTCGCCTCGGTGCCGAGGTCGTCGAGGTGATCGGCCAGCGCAAGCTGCTGAAGCGCCCCCAGTCGGGCATCCCGCACGCGCTGACGTTCTGGGGGTTCATCATCCTGCTCTTCACCATCGTCGAGGCGTACGGCGACGCGCTGTGGAGCAAACGGTTCGCCATCCCGGGTATCGGCCATTCGGCGGCGCTGGGCTTCATCGAGGACCTCTTCATCGTCGTCGTGCTCCTCGCCGTCGCCACCTTCAGCGTGATCCGGCTGGTGGACGCGCCGGCGCGCCGTCAGCGGCGGTCCCGCTTCTACGGCTCGCATACCGGCGTCGCATGGGTCACGCTCGCCATGATCGCGGTCGTGATGCTCACCCTCGTCGGGTACCGGGCCGCCCAGGCGAACACCGGCGACTTCCCGTACGGCTCATGGGCATTCTTCTCCCACGGCCTCGGCGATCTCCTCCACCCGCTGGGGCGCGGCGTGAACTCGGTACTCGAGACAGTCCTTCTCCTGCTGAACGTTGCGGCGATCATGGGGTTCCTGGTGTTCGTCACCCACTCGAAGCACCTCCACATCTTCCTCGCGCCGATCAATGTGGCCTTCTCGCGGCGCCCGCGAGCACTCGGCGCTCTCGAGGTGACCTCGGGCACGGCCGGCGCAGAGCGCATCTACGACCTCAGCTGGAAGCACCTGCTCGACTACGTCACGTGCACCGAGTGCGGGCGGTGCCAGGCGGCGTGCCCGGCATGGAGCGCCGGCAAGCCGCTGTCGCCGAAGCTGCTGGTCATGTCCCTCCGTGACGGCATGTTCGCCTCCGCTGGGACCCTGCTGCGCCGCGGCATGGGCGACCGGAGTGCCGGCGACGCCCCGGTGCTCGTTCCCAACGTGATCGACCCGGACGTGATCTGGTCGTGCACCACGTGCGGTGCCTGCGTCGAACAGTGCCCGGTCGACATCGAGCACGTCGACGCCATCGTCGACCTCCGTCGCAGCCAGGTGGAGCAGGGGAACATGGAACCCAGCCTCCAGGATGCGCTCCAGGCCATCGCCGTGCAGGGAAACTCGTTCGGAAAGTCGGAGCGTATGCGCGCGCGATGGACCCGACAGCTGGGCTTCACGCCCACGGACGCCCGCAAAGAGCCCGTGCGCTACCTGTGGTTCGTCGGCGACTTCGCCTCCTTCGACGAGCGGCTGGCCGACCTCTCGCGCGTGCTCGCGGGCCTCTTGTACGACGCCGGCGTCGACTTCGGGCTGCTGTACGAAGCCGAGCGGAATGCGGGCAACGACGTTCGCCGAGTCGGGGAA
>JAKARG010000104.1 GCA_021819345.1 Actinomycetes bacterium
GATCTATGAGTGCTCCGGCGAGAAACGCAGCGAGGGCGACAACGCTGGCGGATATCGAGAAGCCGGCTGCGCCACCAAACGCGAAGCCGAGGAAGACGACGTTGCCGGTCATGTTGGCAGTGAAGATGTGGCCGAGACCCAGGAAGCTCGTGGCGTCGACCATCCCGGTGAGGATGGTCAAGCCGGCCATTGCGACCACCAGCCGCTGATCCAAGCGAAGCTGCCTCGAGGCGTTCATGATTGGCTCAGATCACGAGGCAGTGGTCGAGGTCGTGGTGACCGCTAGGCCGCAGCTCTCTCGTTCCGGCTGGTCGTTCTCTGCCTTCGATGAGGGTCAGGTGGCGGCTGCTGTCGGGTACGCGGTGGTATCCGCTGTGGCGGACGACCGGGCTCCATTCGGGGATCACGTTGGGCAGCGGGCGAGCTTGGCCGGCAAAGATACCGGCGGCGTAGACAACCTGCCCGCCGGCAACGGTGAGCTCCGACTCGAGATGTGGGATGGCGGCGGTAGGCACCTGGAAGTAGTCGTCGTCCAGGACGGCCAGGTCCGCGAGCGTTCCGGGCCGGAGGGTGCCTTTGTCGCTCTCCTCTCCAGAGAACCAGGCACTTCCTTGCGTATAGAGCCGAAGGGCCTCTGCTCGGTCGAGCAGGTTGGACTCGTCATAAAGGGCGGTGCCTCCGACGGTGCACCCGGTGATCAGCCAATACAGAACGACGAACGGATTGTAGCTGGCCACTCGGGTGGCATCCGAGCCTGCCCCCACCGGGATTCCCCGGTCGAGCAGTCGACGGATCGGCGGGGTGTGCGCGGCTGCAGCGACGCCGTAGCGACGGATGAAGTGTTCGCCTTGGTAGGCCATGCGGGCCTGGACGGCGACTCCGCCGCCGAGGGCGGCCACCCGGTCGATGTTGCGGGGGGAGATGGTCTCGGCGTGGTCGAACCACCACCGCACGCCGCCCCGGTCGGCTCCCAAGGTCCCACCGGTCTCGGAGTCGACTCTTTCGAATACGTCGAGGAACCGGCTGATCGACTCGTCGTAGGTTGCGTGCAGCCGGAACGGCCAGCGGTTCTCGACCAGTAGAAGCACCGCCGCGGTCAGCTCGTCCTCCATGCTGTCGGGCAGGTCGCGGCGCGGTTGGAGGAAGTTCTCGAAGTCGGCGGCCGACCACACCAGGCTCTCTCCGGCGCCGTTGAAGCGCAGCCAGGCATCGCCGTCTCCTGGCTGGACCAGCTCCGTCCAGCGGCGCAGGTCTTCGAGCTCGTGTCCGGGGGCCTGGGGGTAGAGGTTGTAGGCGATCCGCAGTGTCAGCACGTGCTCGTCAGCCAGACGGGTGATGATGTTGTAGTCCTCGGGATAGTTCTGGAAGCCACCGGCTGCATCGATGACGCTGGTAATCCCGAACCGGTTGAGCTCCGTCATGAAGTGGCGAGTCGAGCTCATCGCCTGGTCCGGATCGAGGCGGGGTGCCTTGGCCAGAGTGGAGTACAGGATCCAGGGGTCGGGGGCGGCGAGGAGCATGCCGGTGGGGTTGCCGGCATGGTCGCGTACGATCATCCCTCCAGGCGGGTCAGGCGTCTTGGAGGTGTATCCGACCGCTTGGAGTGCGGCCCGGTTGAGCAGAGCGGCCTGGTAGAGGTGGAGCACGAACACGGGGGTGTCGGGAGCGGCGGTGTTGAGCTCCTCGATAGTCGGTAGTCGCCGCTCGGCGAACTGGCTGGTCGACCAGCCGCCGACCACCCGTAACCACTGCCCGTCGGGCGTGCGGGCGGCCTGTTCGGCGAGCATCCGCAACCCCTCGGCCAGGGAGGGAACGCCATCCCAGCGCAACTCCAGCGTGTAGTACAGACCGCCTCGGACCACATGGATGTGGCTATCGTTTAGCCCGGGGATGACCCGCCGCCCCAACAGATCGACGACGCGAGTTCGATCACCTCGGTAGCGGTCCAGTTCGGTCTCGCTGCCAACGGCAAGGATCCGCTCACCGGAGATGGCGACCGCCTCGGCTGCGGGCCGCGCGGGGTCCAAGGTCGTGACCTTGCCGTTGCGCAGCAGAAGATCGGCGACCGGGCGGCTAGTGGTGTCCGACATTATTCTGGAGAGCTCCTCTGTTGCGGAAGGCCGCGGCAGAGCCGCTGGGCCAAGGGGTGGGCTGTCGCGCCTTGCCGCACCACCGGCACGGTTGCGGCACCGGCAACGACACCGCCGCCGATGGGGCCCAGGGCGCTGGCAAGGCTGAAGACCAGCATGGTGGTCAACAGACCAGAGGCCCGGGCGGGCGACGGACTTGCACCCAAAGCCCATCAGCCACCTTGGTGGTGGTCGCCACCAGCACCACCCCGATTGCGGCGGCGCTGCCCAACGAGCTGAGCAGCCCCGTCGCGATAGAAATGCCGGCGGCGAGTTGGGTCAGCACCGACAGCGCGGCGACGGGTTGGTCGCCGCCTAGCCCGTGGGCCTCCAGGCCAGCGCCTTCGGCGGCGCTGCCGTGACCGCCGAAATGCTCCGGGGGCTCCTGGATTCCGTGGCCGCCTAGGGCCAGCCCAAGCGGCCCTCGCACAATGAGCAGAGCCGGGTTCATCGTTGTCTCCTGTGGATGCCGATGTCGGCGGGCTTGTCGGGATCGATTGCTGGCGGGCGAATGCGGCTTCGTCCTGGGCCGATGATCTATTTGACCATGCCGAAGGGGTCGGGTACAGCGTGTTGGTTGGCGTTGTTCCAGAAGTTCTGGACGACCCACCCATATTCGGGCAGTTGGTTGGTGAAAGGCGAGAGCATGTCGTTGCCCGAGGGCAGTTTCCAATCCGCCTGCAACTCGCAGCCGAGCGCGAAGACCGTGACTGGCTCGGCGCCGGCCCGGCTCATTCGGGCGATCGCAGCCTGCGCCTCGTAGTCGTCCCAGGCCCCGCAGGCATCGACCACCGGGAACACCTGGTAGCCGTCATTCCGCATCGACAGCGTGGGTAGAGCGCAGCAGGTGCCGATCGTGACCCCGGCGATGATCACATGGGTGCGTCCGGTAGACGCGAGGAGGTCGTCAAAGGCACTGCGGAAGGTTGGGTCCTCGTAGCAGTTGATTATCCCGGTGCGCCGGTGGATCGGCAGGTCGGAGAAGATTTCCTTCAGTTCGGGCATGGTATCGCCGTTTTGCCACTGGGCGTTCGAGGAGCTGATCAGCACCGGTATCTCCAGTGCCTTGGCCATCTGAGCCAGGGCGACTACGTTCGCCTTGTAGGTGGCCAGGGAAGGGAAGTCCCGTGCCCCGACCATCAGGCCGATCTGGTGATCGACCAGCAGCATCACCGAGTTCTGAGGGGTCGGCTTGTCGTAGCCGACTCGGCCGGCTGCTCTGGCGTCGGCCACGGAGACCTTGGTAGCCAGCACCTGGTCGGCGGTGGGGCTGACGACATCGGCGGGACGGTCGCTCATATCTCTCTCCTGCTTAGGTTCTCTGGACACAAGTCGCCCAGAGTCCGGTCGCTCGAACCGGGGGCGCTGTCGGTAAGGATCGTGACGGAGCAGGGCCCGTCGTCGAATCAGGGAGTCCCCAGTCCCCTCCCCGGTCTGGCCCTAGGACGGCGCCCGCACGCTCCTCCAGCTCCGCCACTCCATGCCATCCGCGACGCGTGGCTTGGGCAAGCGATCGAACAGCTCGAAGCTGACCCGGCAGCCAGCGCCGCTGGCCTGGTCGGATCGCTCGGTGGCGTTGACGCGGACGACTGGAGCGACATCGACCTCTTCATCGTCGTGCCTGACCGTCAGGGCTCAGCGCCGGCTTGCACCCTGGCTCGAGTAGCACTGGTCATGACCCGCTTCGACCTTCTCAGCGCCCTAGATCCGTCAGGGCGAGGTCGGGATTGGGTGGGGTGTCCACGAAGAATGCCAGGGCTGCGGCGGCGATGCATGCCCCCGAACCCACGAGCAGTGCCACCCTCGGACCACCCGCGGAAGTAATCCATCCGGTAAGAATGCTGCCAATAGGTGTGGTGCCGAGGTACACAAACGCCCACAGCGCCATGACCCGTCCCCGGAACCCGCCTGAGGTGTGGAGCTGGAGAGTCGTCGAGCACAAGGTGACCAGGCAGAATGCCGCCCCGCCGGTCAGGAGGAGCGTGACACAGGCGGCCATGACATCAGGGCTGGCTGCCGTGGCTCCGAGCGTGACGCCGAAACCCAGGGCGGCCGCGAGCAGATACGGGCGCCTCGGGTGGTGGATCAGTCCTACTGACAACGAGCCTAGGACCGCTCCGATGCTCAGCATCGTAGTGAGCAATCCGTAGGTGCCCCCCGTTCCATGGAAGGTGTCCTTGGCGAAGACAGGCAGAATCACGCTGAAGTTGAAGGCCAAGAGCCCGATTATCGACATCATCAACAGCGGCAGCCACAGCTGTTGACGCCCTGATGCATAGCGAAGTCCATCCTTCACGCCACGGCGTCCTGGCGGAACCGGTCCCGCGGCCTCGCGCGGCAGGATCAAGAGCAGGGCGACGATCACCGCGAGATAGGAGACCGCGTTCAGCCCAAAGCACACCGTGGTCCCCACCGTGACGATCAGCACCCCGGCCAGGGCCGGGCCGACGACCCGAGCACTGTTTACGACGACCCCGTTGAGGCTGACCGCGCTGGATAGGTCCTCCGGTCCGACCAGACGGCTCACGAAGGCCTGGCGTGCCGGAGAATCAGCGATCTGCACGACGCCACCAGTGGCACCGATGATAACCACGGTCGCGACGCTGGCATCACCTGCGGCGGCCAACGCCCACAGCAGGGCGGCAAGGAGGCCAAACAGGGTCTGGGTTCCGATGAGTAGCTTGCGCAAGTCGACCCTGTCCGCTACTGACCCACCCCAAGGGCCAAAGAGCAGGGGAGGGATGCCCGTCGCGGCCAGCACCAGCCCCAGATCGCGCGCCGATCCGGTGAGCTGGAGAACAAGCCAACCGATGGCGGTCTGCTGAAGAAAAGTTCCACTGGCCGAGATGACCTGGCCAACGAAGTAGATGCGGAAGGGTCGGGACCGCAGTGCACGGAACGAACTACCGCTTGTTGCCTTGACCGGCGTAGATGCCTCGGCCTGTGGTATCGGACCGGCCTCTGGCATCGCAGCGAAGCCGTCACGGACCATAGGACGTCGACATGATCAGTGAAGCCCAAATCGGCGAGGGCCCTGCTATCCGTCGATCAGGGATCAGCCAGCGGAAACCACCCAATGAGATCATGCGTTCGCCTCACCACCTCGAGCGAAGAGAGATCAATGGGGAGAGATGGGCCACGACCGGTGATCTGTTCGAGCTCGCGGCGGCGTTTTGGGCCTCTGTACCCGATCTTTGGGAGCACACGCAGCCGCCGGGGAACCGGGTCACGCTCTCCCGTACCGGAACTTCATCGATCGACGCGACAGAGACCACTCGGTTTTTGGGTGAAGCCCCTCTGTGTGAGCCTGTTCGTCGGCGGGCATTCGGACCAGAGCACCTGCGGTCTCCAATTAGAGATTGTCGCCGGCCATACAGCCATAGGTGTCGCCGGACGTTGGTGCTGGCGCGACGGGGAGCCTCGTACCGTGTCCGGCAGCGACCGGCCGCCCGTCCCCAGTAGATTCTGAGCGCCTCGACAGCCAGATCGAAATGAACTGTCACGCAAGGAGGACGATCTTGCCGTTGGGGCGGCACGCCGAGGCTTATGGCGAGCTCGACGTAGCTGCCGTGGAGGTCGATCAGCGCGTCGGGCCGACGGCGTTCGTCGAGGTGCGCCAGGTGGTCGGCGAGGTCCGCTCCGTAGGCGGAGAAGACGGCGCCTTTCTCCTCGATCCATTCCTGGTGGCGGGGGGAGGCGATGGCGGTGACTGCGGCGCCTCGGAGCCGGAGGAGCTGGAGGGCGATGGTGCCGACCCCTCCCGAAGCGCCGGCGAGGAGGACGCGGTCTGCGGGTTGGGGGTCGATGGCGTTGACGGCGGCCCAGGCGGTTGCGCCGGCGACGTAGAGGGCGCCGGCGCGCTGCCATGCGAGGGCGGCCGGCTTGGCGACGAGCTGCGTCTCGGGCACGACGACCCATTCGGCGTGACTGGAGCGCTCCCAGGACCACCCGAGGACCTCGTCGCCGGGACGCCAGCGGGTGGCCTGCGGGCCGGCCTCGGCGACCGTGCCGGCGAGATCGCTGCCCTGCCCGGAGGGGAAGGTGGCCGGGAAGGTGTCGTGGAGCTCGCCGGTGCGGATCTTGGCTTCCCCGGGGTTGATCCCGGCGGCCCGCACTCGGACCAGGACGTCGCCGGCACCGAGCGGCCGGAGGGCGACTTCTTCGACGTCGAGGACATCGATGCCGCCGTAGCGGTGGAAGCGCACGGCTCTCACGCGGCGTCGCTCGTGACGGGGGCGACCAGGGGGGTGGCGCTCGGGTTGGGGGTATCGAGGTGGTAGCGGAGGAAGGCGCCGAGGCGGTCGAGGGCGGCCCGGCCTTCGTCGAGCAGGGCGGCGAAGCCTTGGAAGACGTGGGGTGCGCCCGGGAACGTTTCGAGGGTGACGGCCACGTCGTCACGGGCGGCTTGGGCGGCCAGGCCGAGGGCGTCGTCGAGGAGGATCTCGGCACTGCCAACCTGGACCAGCAGTGGGGGCAGGCCGTGCAGGTAGGCACGGACCGGGCTGGCGTAGGGGGTGAGGGGGTCGGCGCCGTCGAGGTAGTCGGCGGCCCGGGCGGCCAGGGCGTCGCTGGTGAGGGAGGGGTCGAGGGCGGCTCGGCTGCGCAGACTGTCGGCAGTGCCGGTCAGGTCTGCCCAGGGGGACATCACCGCCGCGGCGGCGGGCAGGGCCAGCCCGTGGTCGCGGAGGCGGAGCAGCAGGGCCAAGGCGAGCCCCCCGCCGGCCGATTCTCCCGCGACGGCGACCGACTGGGGTGGCACGCCCTGCGCGAGCAGGCCCTGGTAGGCGGCGACGGCGTCGTCGACTGCGGCCGGGTAGGGGTGCTCGGGGGCGAGGCGGTAGTCGACGGTGTAGACGGGTCTGTGGATGCGGCGGGCGATGTCGGCGGCCAGGTTGACGCTGCGGGCGGCCGAGCCGAGGGCGTAGCCGCCGCCGTGGAAGTACAAGATGGCGCCGGGGGCGGTGGCGGGTCCCGCGACGACCTCGATGACGGGCACCCCGCCGAGGGTGACCGGCGTGGTCCGGGCGTCGCCGGGCATCGGGGCGTCTGCGAGCATCTCGTCGAAGACCTGGCGCATGACGGCGACGTCACCGCCGAGATCGAGCGGCGAGGATCGCAACAGCTCGGTGATCTGCTGGAGTTGGCTGTGGGACACGAGGTACTCCTCGGTGCTGGGCTTGGCGTCGGTCCTGGCCGGGTCAGACGGCTGTCGGGGGGCCGGGGGTGGCGGGCGTGGCGAGGTCGAGCAGCTGGCCGAAGCCCATGCGCCGGACGAAGTCGGCGCGGGCGTCGTAGACGGCCTGGTTGGCGGCCTCGACGTCGGAGTTGGTGAAGTCGACCACGGCGCGGAAGGGTCGTCGTCCGTAGGGGAGGGCAAGGATCCGGGTGATCTCGTCGGCGACTGTCTGGGGGTCGGCGTCGGTGCCGGGGGTGAACAGGCTCGATGTCGCCTCTTCGTTGCGGGCGACGAGCGGGTCGAGGGAGCGGTAGGCGGCGGCGATCCCGTCGGTGTCGGCGGGGCGGCTGGCATTCGGGAAATGCTCGGTGCCGTGGGTGAACGCCCCGGGCATGACGATGACGGTCTCGACGCCGAGCTGGCCGACCTCGTAGGCGGTGGTCACGGCGAGGTAGTCCATGGCTGCTTTGGACACGACGTAGGGGCCGAGGAACGGCGGGGTGGTGATCGAGGTGGTGCTGCCGACGTAGAGCAGCGTGCCCTGGCCGCGGGTGCGCAGGTGGGGGAGGGTGGCCCGGTTGACCCGCTGGACGCCGAGGGCGTTGACGTCGGCGTCGGTCCGGACCGTGTCGACGGCCCGGTCGGCGGAGTCCCGGGAGGACACGTCGAGCTCGACGACGCGCACGTCGATGTGCTCGTAGGCGCCGAGCTGGGCGAGGCGGTCGGCGTGCCGGGCGTTGCGGCCGGTGGGGTCGCGCATGGTGGCGTAGACGGTGTGGCCGGCGCGGGCGAGGGTGACGGCGGTGAGGTTGCCGATCCCGGTGGCGGCGCCGGTGACGAGGACGACGGACAAGGAGGGACTCCTTGGAGAGCTGGTGGTGGACGGGGCGTTCAGGCGATGCCGCCGTTGACGTAGACGACCTGGCCGTTGACCCACCGGCCGGGCCCGACTAGGTAGGCGACGGTCTCGGCGATGTCGCCGGGGGTGCCGAGGCGTTCGAGCGGCGGGGCGGCCGCGAGCTGGGCGAGCTGCTGGTCGGTCTTGCCATCCAGGAACAGCGCGGTGGCGGTCGGCCCGGGGGCGACGGCATTGACCGTCACGTCCCGGCCGCGCAGCTCCCGGGCGAGGATGAGGGTCATTGCCTCGACCGCCCCCTTGGTGGCGGCGTACGCCGAGTAGGTGGGTGGCGCCATGCGGGTGACCGAGGTCGAGAAGTTGACGAGGGCACCACCCTTGCGCAGTCGTCGGGCCGCCAGCTGGGACACCACGAAGGTGCCGCGGACGTTCGCACGCTGCATCCGGTCGAAGTCCGCGAGGTCGAGGTCGACCAGCGGTGCGAGGAGCATGATGCCGGCGGTGTTGACGACCACGTCGAGGCCGCCGAAGCGCTCCTCCGCCAGGTCGAACACGGTCGCCATGTCTCCCTCCTCGGCGACGTCACCGCCGGCGGCGACCGCCACCCCGCCCTTGCGGGTCATCGCCTCGACCAGTTCGGCGGCCCGTTCCGCACTCCCGCCGTAGTGCACGACCACCGCCGCCCCCTCTGCGGCGAGCCGGCGCGCCACGGCGCTGCCGATGCCGCCGGAAGCTCCGGTCACCACCGCCACCCGCCCGGCCTGTGCTGCTCCTGCATCTCTCACGACGCACGTTCCTATCGATGTGGACTGGTCATACACTAATCGGATGTGGACAGTTGGTTCACAACAAGCTTGGCCGGGCCCGCCCAGGTGAGGGCGTCCATCTGCTCGACGGGTGTCTCGACGAACCGTCCAAAGGTCCCGAGCTCTGGGTCTCGACTCATGCGCTCCTCGGCTGTCCGGTCTCCGGCCGCTCGGCCGGGCGTCTCCGGGGACGATCGTCGCGGCGCAGGGCCCATGGTCGA
>JAKARG010000105.1 GCA_021819345.1 Actinomycetes bacterium
AGCGCGGGGGATGCCTTCGCTGCGGTCTACGCCGCAGCGCTGGCCAACGGCGGGTCGCTCGACGACATCGAGCCGGGGATCGAGTTCTTCGTAAAGCTGAAGAAGGACGGGACCTGGACCTCCACCAACTGCCTCCCGGCCAACATCCAAAAGGGCACCACCCCGATCGCGATCGAATGGGACTACCTGAACATCGCCTACGACAAGCAGTTCGACGGCGCCCCGAAGATCGAGACCGTCATCCCGGCGACCGGTAGGTTCGGCAACTTCTACTGCCAGGCGATCAGCGCGTATGCCCCCAACTTCGAGGTGGCGAAGCTCTGGGAGGAGTTCCTCTACTCCGACGAGGGCCAGCTGCTCTACCTGGCCGGCTTCGCCCACCCGGCGCGCTACGACTACCTCGCCTCGAAGGGCCTGATCCCGCCTGCGCTCGCCAAGCTGCTGCCCCCGGCGAGCGAGTACAAGGGCATCGTGTTCCCGAACGTCGCCCAGACCGACAAGGCAGCAAGCGTCCTGGCGGCCAAGTGGGGCCCCCTGATGGGCTGAGCGGTGGCCACCCTGGAGACCGCCGCCAGCAGCACCGCCACGCCGCGGCCCGTCGACGTCACCGCGTCGGCGGGCCGCCGCCCGTCCCGGGGCCGGAGCCGGGCCGGCCTGCGCTGGCTCGGGGTTGCCCCCCTCACCGCCTACCTGCTCGTGTTCCTGCTGATCCCTGCTGGCGAGCTGGTCGTCGACGCCTTCCGGTCCCCCGCGGGACGCTTCACCCTGGGCAACATCTCGGCCGTCTTCCAGAGCCAGTACATCTCGTCTTTCGGGGCGAGCCTCGAGCTGTCGGCCCTAGCCGCCCTCTTCGGTGGGCTCCTCGGCCTGCTCGCCGCCACCGCCATCGTCCATCCGAGCGCCCCGCGCTTCGTGCGCTCGACGGTCACCACCTTCTCGGGCATGGCGGCCAACTTCGCCGGCGTCCCGCTCGCCTTCGCCTTCACCTCGACACTCGGCGCGACCGGGGTGATCACCGTCGCCTTCCAGCACCTCGGGATCAGCCTGGCCGCGATCGACCCCACCTCGACCACCCTCGGTCTGGCGCTCGTGTACAACTACTTCGAGTTCCCCCTCATGATCTTGTTGCTGCTGCCCGCCCTCGACGGCATGAAGCGGGAATGGCGTGAAGCGGCGCAGAACCTCGGAGCGAGCGGCTTCACCTACTGGCGGACCGTCGCCCTTCCGATCCTGCTCCCCTCGCTGCTCGGCACGATGGTGCTGCTCTTCGGCGGGGCCTTCTCGGCCTACGCCACCGCCTACGCCTTGTCGGGATCGACCGGCAACCTCGTGACCGAGCTGATCGGCAACCTGACCAACGGCAACGTCACGGTCGATCCCCAGCTCGCCTACGCCCTGGCCCTCGGCATGATGCTCGTGATCTCGGTGCTCATGGTCGCCTACTACCTGCTCCAGCGGAGGGCGAGCCGATGGCTGCGCTGAGCCCCGCCGCCCCTGCGACAGTGCGCCGGCCGCGGCGCCGGCGCCATCTGCCGTTGTGGCACGCCTTTTGGATCCTCGCGGCAGCCGCGTACTTCATCGTGCCGATCATCTCGTTGGTGCAGTTCAGCTTCGGCGGGCGGGTGGACGGCCACAGCGCCGGCTTCCACTGGTACGCCACGGTGTTCGCCGACCCCAACTTCGCTTCGAGCTTCTGGCTCTCGGTGCAGATCGCACTCGAGACCGTGGCGCTCAGCATCGCCCTGCTCGTGCCCACCGCCTTTTGGATCCACCTGCGCCTGCCCCGGCTGCGCCCGGTGATGGACTTCGTGTCGGTCCTGCCCTTCGTGGTGCCACCGATCGTGCTCATCGTCGGCCTGATCCCATTCCTCCAGCCGTTCACCTTCATCTACTCCCGCCCCGAGGTCCTCGACTTCATCTACGTGGTGTTCGCGATGCCCTTCCTCTACCGCTCCCTCGACGCCGGCCTGCGGGCCATCAACCTCCAGACCCTGGCCGAGGCCTCGGCCAACTGCGGTGCCTCGACCTGGTCGACCCTCATCCGGGTCGTGGTGCCCAACCTGCGCTCGGCGATCATCGGCGGCTCTTTCCTCACCGTGGCGATCGCGATGGGCGAGTTCACCATCTCGAGCCTGCTGTCGTTCAACACCTTCCCGGTCTACATCTTCAACATCGGCCAGTCGACGAGCAACGAGGCGGCCGCGCTCGCAGTCATCAGCCTGCTGCTCACCTGGGCGCTGATGATCGCCCTGTACGTGGTCGGCCGCGGGGGCCGGACGACCGCCCAGATGGCGGCGACCCGGTGAGGCGCGAGCGCCGCAGGGGTCCCGAGGGCGTCAGGTACCTAGAGGGCGCGGGGAACCGCCGGTGCCGAGCTGGCAGCCGCTCGCCGAGCCCTGCCGGGGCCACCCGAGAGCAAGGAGCGAAGAGTTGGCCCGAGTAGAGCTACGTGGACTGCACAAGACCTTCGGTGGCGGCACGGTCGCCCTCGACCGCCTCGAGCTCGACGTGGCATCGGGAGAGCTCGTGTCGTTGCTCGGCCCGAGCGGGTGCGGCAAGACCACGGCGCTGCGGATCGTCGCCGGCTTCGAGACCCCCGACGCCGGCGAGGTGCTCGTCGACGGCGTGGACGTGCTCGGGCTGCCCGCCAGCCGGCGCAACATGGGCATGGTCTTCCAGTCCTACAGCCTGTTCCCCAACATGACCGCCAAGGCCAACGTCGCCTACCCGCTGCGGATCCGCCGGCGGCCGAAGGCCGAGCGCGAGGCGCGCGCCGTCGAGCTGCTCGACCTCGTCGGCCTGGCCCGCCAGGTCGACCGCTACCCCCACCAGCTCTCCGGCGGCCAGCAGCAGCGGGTCGCCCTGGCCCGGGCGCTCGCCCACGAGCCAGCGGTGCTGCTGCTCGACGAGCCCCTCTCGGCGCTCGACGCCAAGGTCCGGGTCCAGCTCCGTGAGGAGGTCCGCCGGATCCAGCTCGAGCTCGGGATCACCACCATCTACGTCACCCACGACCAGGAGGAGGCGCTGTCGATCTCGGACCGGGTGGCGGTGCTCGCCGAGGGCCGGGTAGAGCAGATCGGGACTCCGGCGGAGATCTACAACCGCCCCCGGACGCCCTTCGTGGCGAGCTTCGTGGGGACGGTGAACCAGATCGACGCAGTGGTGGTCTCGCCCGCCGAGGGGGCGGTGCGCTGTGGGGAGCGGGTGCTGGTCGTAGACGGCGACCTCAGCGGGCACGCCCAGGGCGCGGACGTGGGCCTCTATCTTCGCCCCGAGGACGTGGTCCTCGTCACCGACGAGCCCGAGGGCACCCCGGGAGCCTCGGGCACTTCGGGGGCCTCGGGCACTTCGGGGGCCTCGGGCAAGGTGCGCAGCATCACCTTCCTCGGACCGGTCACCCGGGTCGGGGTCGACTGCGAGCTCGGCGCGCTCGTCGCCGACGTGGCGAGCGACGTCGCGCTCGGCCTCGGCATCGGGGACCCGGTCACCGTGGTCGTCGAGCCGGGGCGGATGCGCACGCTGGTGTAGACCCCCCGGTCGAGCGGCGGGGTCAGGCTGCGGGCCCGGGGCGGCGCCCCTTCACCAAGCCGGCCTCGTTGACCACCCGCCGGGCGCTCACCTCGACGAAGCCGGCCGCCTCGAGCAGCTGGACCCACGCGGCCATCGAGATCGGCCGCTCGGCGGTGCGGGTGACGAGCCGGTAGGCGTTCTTTGCGATCCGCCACCACCCCGCCGGCCCCCTCCGCAGCATCACGCCGACCTTGGAGGCGATGATCGCGCGGTCCTCGCTGTCCCCGCCCCGCCCGAGCATCATGTCGCCGATCACGATCCAGCCCCCCGGGCGGAGCCAGCCGGCGGCCTGGTGCACGAAGCGCTCCTTGTCGGCGTCGAGCAGGTGGTGCAGGGCGTAGTTGGAGACCACCACGTCGACGCTTCCTGCGGCCAGCTCGAGGCGCTCGGCCGGGGCCGCCAGTGTCTCCAGGTTGCCCACCCCCTGCTCGGCCGCCCGCTCGGCGAGGCGGTCGAGCATCGCCTGGCTCACGTCGACCGCGAGGACCCGCCCGCACGAGGCTGCGATCGGGATGGCGATGGCACCGGTGCCCGCCCCCACGTCCACCGCCAGGCCGGGGTGCAGGGCGGCGGTCTCGTCGACCACCGCCGAGATGATCTTGTCCAGGCCGAGCACCCCGTGGTGGTCCCAGCGGTCGACCGCCGCGCTCCAGCGCCGTCGCTGGCTGGCCACGTTGGCCTCTTGGCCCCGGAGGGCGTTGCGGGTCGGGGTGGTCTGCGGGTCGCTCGGCACCATCCCTCCATCCTCGCAGGCCGCCGTACCCCTTGGAGCTGGCTCGCATCAGCACTTTGGTTGACAGATCAACAGAATGCGCTATAGTGCGGTTGACGGATCAACCAGATCGATCGACCAACAGGAGGAGCCATGACCACCACCGCCCCGCTCACCGGCGACTACACCCTCGACACGAGCCACTCGACCATCGGCTTCAGCGCCCGTCACGCCATGGTGACCAAGGTGCGGGGCCGCTTCGACGAGGTGAGCGGCAGCGGGCACTTCGACGCAGACGACCCGTCGAAGTCGAGCCTCGAGGTCGTGATCCAGGCCAAGAGCATCGACACCGGCAACGCCGACCGGGACAACCACCTGCGCAGCAACGACTTCCTGGCGATGGACGAGTTCCCCGAGATCCGCTTCGTGAGCACCTCGGTCACAAGAGACCGCGCGGACCACTACCAGGTGGTCGGTGACCTCACCATCAAGGGGGTCACCAAGGCGGTGACCATCGACTTCGAGCACACCGGTGCCGCCGTGGACCCCTTCGGCAACCACCGGGTCGGCTTCGAGGGACGCACCACGATCAACCGCAAGGACTGGGGCGTCAACTGGAACGCCCCGCTCGAGGCCGGCGGGCTGCTCGTGAGCGAGAACATCAACCTGGAGCTCGACGTCTCGGCGATCAAGGCCGCCTGAGCACCCAGGCAATGCGAGGCGCCCTGCGGCGGGGCCGGGGAGCGGGCAGCCTCGAGGTCTGGGATCATCCGGGCCGCCGGCGTCACCAGCCGGCGGCCCTGAGGAGGCCGCGTTGGAGCACAGCACCGAGCGAAGTACCGAGCGCAGGCCAGAGACCCGCTGGTTGAGCGCGGCCGAACAGGACGCCTGGGCGGGACTGCAGCAGATGCAGGGCCAGCTCGCCGGCCGGCTCAACCGGGAGCTGGCCGCGAGCAGCGGCCTGTCGCTGCAGGACTACGCAGTGCTCGTCAACCTGAGCGAGGCCCCAGAGGGTCGGGTCCGGGCCAACGAGCTCGGGCGCCGGCTCGGCTGGGAGAAGAGCCGCCTCTCCCACCACGTCGCCCGGATGGCCGCAAGGGGCCTGGTGGCTCGGGAGCGCTGCCCGATGGACCACCGGGGCCACTACGTCACCCTGACCCCCGAGGGCGCCGGAGCGCTCGGCGCGGCCGCGCCCGGGCACTGCGCCTCGGTCCGGCACTGGTTCGTCGACCGGCTGAGCCCCGAGCAGCTCGCGGCCCTCGCCGAGATCGCCCGGACGGTGAGCGCCGGCCTCGAGGAGCGCTGCGAGCACGAGGACCCCCGGCCTGGCCGCTGAGCTGCGCGGACCGGAGCACCCTCGGGGCCGCCCGGCACTACCGTCGCCGGCGTGGCCCGCCGAAGCGAGACCGGCCCCGACCCGACGAGGCAGGCAGGAGCCGGGGCGTGGTGCTGGTACAACTGGGCCGACCACGGTTGGGCCACGCCCATCGCCGCGGTGCTGGTCGGACCGTGGATGCTCGCCCTGGCCGTCGCCGCAGTCGGCAAGCGGGGGGTGCTCGTCGGTGTCGGGCCGCTCGTGCTGCACGCCGACGCCTTCCCCTCGGCGATGATCACCCTCGCGGCGATCGTGCAGCTTGTCGCCCTCCCCCTCGTCGGCGCCCGGGTCGACACCCGCGGAGCCAAGCGGCGCTGGCTCGTCGGCTCGTGCCTGGTCGGCTCCGGGATCTGCATCGCCCTCGGGGCGACACACGGGGCCGACTGGATCGCCGCGGGCCTGCTGTTCCTCGCCGGCAGCCTCGTCGAGGGGGTCTCGGACCTCACCTGGCAGGGGATGCTCCCCGAGCTGGCCGACGACGGCGCCGGCCTCGATGCCCTCTCCGCCCGGGGCACTGCGGTCGGCTACCTCGGAGCCGGGGTGGTCCTCGCGGTCGAGCTCGCCGTAGTCGACCTCCACGCCGAGCTCGGCGTGACCAAGGAGACCGCGGTCAGGGCGTGCTTCGCCCTCGCCGGGCTCTGGTGGCTCGGCTTCGGCCTGCCGGCCCTGCTCCGCCTGGCGCCTGCCGCCCGGGGCCGGGCGATCGCCCCCGAGCACACCTGGCGGCGGCTGCGGGCCGACTGGCGGGTCCTCGCCGGCGAGCGCAACGCCGCCCGGTACCTGCTCGCCTACCTCTGCTTCGGCGACGCCATGTCGGCGGTGATCGCCCTCGCCTCCACCTTCCTCACCAACGCCTTGTTCCACGACGACACCACCAAGGCGACGCCGTTCCTGTTCGAGCTGATCCTCATGATCCAGTTCGTGGCGATGGGCGGAGCGGTCGCCGCCGGCCGCCTGGCGCGGCGCTTCGGGGCCAAGGCCGTCCTCGTCGCCAGCCTGGTGCTGTGGTCGGCGGTGATCGTCTACGCCTACGCCGGCCTGCACGACGAGCTCGACGCGGTGATAGCCGGAGCGATCATCGGCGTCGGCCTCGGGGTCACCGCCGCCCTCGCCCGATCGCTGTTCGCCTCGATGATCCCGGTCGGCCGGGAGGCGAGCTTCTTCTCGATCTACGAGGTGACGAGCCAGGGGACCGCGTTCTTCGCCCCCCTGCTGTTCACCGTGGTGGTCGACATCACCGGGTCGTTCCGCCAGGCGATCCTGTCGCTGATCGTGCTGTTCGTCCTCGGGCTGGTGCTGCTCGCCCGCACCGACACCGACGCCGCCTCGGCCGCCGCCAGGGCGCTCCCCGCCGAGCCCGCCGGCGGCGCTCGGCCCTCCTGAGACCCGTAGCGCCCGCAGCCTCGCCGAGGCTCGGGATCCTCTACTACTCGCCTGCGGCCCGGGCGGGCTCAGCCGTTGTAGCGGACCCGCTCGGGGGTGATCTCGAGGATCACCCGTTCGGTCTCGATCCGGTTGGAGTAAGGGCCCCCGACGTACTTCTCGCTCAGGCGGTCGATGTGGGCTCGGGCGTCGGCCCCGGTCACCGTGCGGGTCACCCGGCCCCGGACCTCTGCGTAGTGGTAGGGGCTGTCGGCGTCGATGACGGTCACGACCACCCGGGGATCGCTCGTCACGTTGCGGTACTTCTGACGGCCGACCTCGGTGTTGATGAGGACGTGCTCGTCGTCCGCGTCCACCCACATCACATGGGTCGACGGCCGGCCGTCGGGCAGGAGGGTGGTGAAGGCAGCGAAGTTCTTTCCACGGGCGAGGTCACGGGCGCGTTCGTCGAGCACGTCCGCCAGGCTACCCGCTCCCCCGGCGCCGCTCAGCTCCCGCCCACCGCCAGCTCCGGGAAGGCACCCGTGCGCCAGCGGCTCGCGCCACCCCTGCTCGAGGCCGCAAGGCAAGCCGACCTGGCGAGCTCGCCGTCGGGGCGGGCCGACCTACCGGCCTCGCCGTCGAGTCGCGCGGCCGCGGAGGCAGCCGGCAGCGGGCGGCCGAAGAGCCACCCCTGTGCCAGGCCGGCACCCGCACAGCGCAGCCAGGCCGCCTGCTCGGGGCGCTCGACCCCTTCGGCGACCACTTCGAGGCCGACCTCTGCGGCCAGCCTGATGCTCGAGCGCACCGCCGCCACCGAGCGAGGATCCGACGGGAGGCCGGCGACCAGGCCGCGATCGAGCTTCACCGTGCTCACCGGGAGCCCGAGCAGCTCTCCGAGGGTCGCCTCCCCCGAGCCGTAGTCGTCGAGGGCGACACCCACCCCCGCATCCCGGAGCAGGCAGAGCTCCCGGGCAGCGACCAGCGGATCGGCCGGAACGGTCTCGGTCAGCTCCACCACCAAGGCGGAGGGCTCGAGGCCGTGGCGGTCGATCGCCCCGAGGACCGAGGTGGCCAGACCGGGCCGGCGCAGCTCGGCGCCCGAGACGTTCACCGACACCCGCGGGGGCACCCCCGGGCGCCGGCGGAGAGCCTTGGCGAAGCCGAGGGCGAGCTCGACCACCCGACGCCCGACGGGGAGCACCAGGCCGCTCGTCTCGACGATCGGCATGAACAGCGCCGGCGGGAGGCAGCCGAGCTCTGGGTGCTCCCAGCGGACCAGCGCCTCCAGGCCCACCGTCGCCCCGCCGGCGAGCTCGACGATCGGCTGGTAGTGGCAGACCAGCTCCCCGGCGTCGAGGGCGGCCCACAGGCGGGCCGGGTCCAACGCCACGGCCGAGGTGGCCGGCTGCGTCCTGCCGAGCGCCAGGTCGGCGCGGCGCAGCTCGAGGTGGGCGACGACGCCGCTCGCCAGGGCTGCGAGGTCCCCGAGCTGGGCGGCGCTGAAGCCACGGGCCCTTCGGTCGACGGCGCACAGCGTGCCGAGCGCCATCCCGTCGCGCCCGACGAGCGGTACGCCGGCGTAGGCGCGGATCCCCGGGGGCCCGCTCACCAGCTGCAACCGGGCGTAGCGCGGGTCGGCCCGGGCGTCCTCGACCACCAGGGGAGCTTCTGCGGCCACGACGTCCGAGCAGAACGACTCGCTGCGATCCGTGCCCTTCGCTCCGCTGAGACCGAAGATCGCCTTCCACCACTGGCGCTCCTCGTCGACCAGCGACACGATCCCGATCGGCGCCCCGCAGACCAGTGCAGCGAGCCGGGCTGCGTGGTCGTAGGGGGCCTCCGGAGGGGTGTCGAGCACGGCGTAGCTACGAAGCGACTCCAGGCGGTCCTGCTCCCGGGGGTGCAGCCGCACGCTGTTCCCGGAGCAGCTCCCCCCCGAGCGGTCCGGGATCGGGAGGGATTCCATTGCGTCAGTTACGGCACCTGCGCGGGACGCTTGACCCAGCAGAGGTAGGTTTCGGATGTTTCGTCCGCTTTTGCGCCGGAGGAAGATGACGCCGAGCCGGTGCTCCGCTGCCATCGGGCGGGTAGCCGACCTCGGGCGGCGGGAGTCGACTCAGTGGTGCCGGGCGCGGCGGCGCTGGGCGGTAAGCGACAGGGGGCCG
>JAKARG010000106.1 GCA_021819345.1 Actinomycetes bacterium
CACCGGCGGGCCCGGCGGGGCCGGCGGTGTCGGTTGTCCCGGCGGGGCCGGCGGTGTCGGTTGTCCCGGCGGGGCCAATAGCTCCGGCGGGGCCGGTAGCCGCCAGAGCGGCGGAGCCACGCACGTCGGCGGTCCGAGCCGATCCTGCAGATACCGGAGACACGCGGCAGCCGCCGAGCACGAGGGCGCCTACAGCGACACCGACGGCCACGACAGCACGGGCGCCCCGCGTTCGACCTGCCCGCCGCCCACGGCCGTCGCAACACCGAAGACCGTCGCACCACCTGGGGCCACCAGCCGAGCCCGAGCCGCCGAGGCCTCGCACAACCGATGAGACGCTCCGCTGGTCTCTCCGGTTCCCCCCGTCCAGGGCTCCTGGTCCTACCGGGCCCGCCACCGACCCTCCGGCTCGAGCCATCCCCCGACCCGAGCCGACCGCCGGCCGACCCGAGCCGACCGCCGGCCGGCCCGAGCCCCTACCCGCCCGACAGGGCCGCGCGCCTCCGGGCGTCGAGGAAGTACTGGGCCCCACTCGCCAGGGCGAGCACCACCGCAGCCCAGAGCACGTCCCGGCCGACGAAGCCGTAGTGGTCACCGACCCCGGGCAGGAGCAGCAGGGTCACCGCCAGGTCCTGGGAAGCGGTCTTGGCCTTGGCGAGCGGCCGCGCCGGGACCGATACCCCCCTACGGGCGACGCGGGTCCGGTAGGCGCTGATCGCGAGCTCCCGCCCGGCGATCAACGCCACGGGGAGCCAACCCGTGGCGCCGGCGAGGGCGAGCGCACCGAGGGCCCCGAGCACGAGGAACTTGTCGGCCAGCGGGTCGAGGAAGGCCCCGGAGGTGGTCGGGCCCTGCCGGCGGGCGACCCAGCCGTCGACGAAGTCGGTGCTCGCCAGGGCGACCCACACCAAGACGCTCACCCACGAGACGCCGAGCACGACGATGAGGACCACCACCACCGGGCTGGCGAGGAGGCGCAGAAGGGTGATCCCGTTGGCCGGGGTGAGCCGGGCCGACTTCTCGAAGCGTCCGTCGACCCGCTGGGCCATCAGCCCCCGACCCCCACCTCGACCCGGGCCCCGGCGGCACCGACCCCGGCTGGGCCGACCCCGGCCCCACCGGCCCGGGCGACCGGCACCGCTTCCAGGTCCGGTCCCTCCGCCCCGGTGACCAAGACCTCCTGCCAGGTCCCGACCGGCAGGTCGGCGGGCAGCCGGATGATCCCGTCGATCTCGGGCGCCTCCCGGTGGCTGCGCCCGACGCCGGGAGCGTCGACCAGCACTCGGGTCCTCGTTCCGATGAGCGCGGTGCGCCGGCGGGCGGTGATCGCGTCCTGCAGCTCGCCGAGCTCTGCGAGGCGCTCGGCGACGAGCCCCGCCGGCACCTGGTCGCCGAGGCCGGCGGCGTAGGTCCCCTCCTCCACCGAGAACGGGAAGAGCCCCACCCAATCGAGCTCCTCCTCCCCCACCCACCCGAGCAGCCGGTCGTGGTCCTCCTCGGTCTCGCCGGGGTAGCCGACGATGAAGCTCGACCGCAGCGCCGCGTCCGGGAAGCGCTCCCGGATCCGGGCGATCCGCTCCGAGTAGCGCTCCGCGCTCCCCCACCGGCGCATCGCGGCGAGAAGCGGTCGGGAGACGTGCTGGAGCGAGAGGTCGAAGTACGCGCAGCCCGTGGCGCCGATCACGTCGATGAGACCGTCGGTGAGCTGCGAAGGGTACAGATAGAGCAGGCGCACCCGGTCCACCCGGGCGGCGACCGCCTCGACCAGCTCGCCGATCGCGCCCGCACGCCCGAGGTCCCGACCGTAGGAGGCGAGGTCCTGGGCGACGAGGACCACCTCCCGGGCGCCGAGGGCGTCTACCTCGGCGAGCAGGTCGTCTAGGTGACGGGAGCGCTGGCGGCCACGGAAGGATGGGATCGCGCAGAACCCGCAGTGCCGGTCGCAGCCCTCTGCGACCTTGAGATAGGCCCAGGGCGCGCTCGCCGGCGGGCGGGGCAGCTCGAGTAGGTCGAACGCGGGCACCTTCGCCCCGCGGGTCGGCCCGAGGGAAACGGGCGTCGGCAGCAGGTCCTCCCCGAAGCCGGCGACCCGGTCGACCTCGGGCAGCGCAGCGGCCAGCTCGGCGCCGTAGCGCTCGGCCAGGCAGCCGGTGACCACGAGCCGGGCGCCCGGTCGGCGGCGCGCTGCCAGGTCGAGCACGACCCCGATCGACTCCTCCCGGGCGGCCTCGACGAAGGCGCAGGTGTTGACCACCACGACGTCCGCGGCTTCGGGTCGGGCGGCGGGGGAAAGACCTCCCGAAGCGAGACGCCCGCTCAGCTTGTCGGAATCGACCTGGTTCTTCGGGCAGCCGAGCGTCTCGACCCAGTACCGCACCGACGCAGCCTACCGTCGGGGCCGCGCCAGCACCCCCAGCCGGCCGACCCGGGCACGGCCCGCCGGTCGCTGGTACGATCGGCGGGGTGACGGCGGTGCCGGAGCCGAGCCCCTCGTCGGGGGTGCCAGCCGAACGACCACGACCCTGGGTGGTCGTCGGGGTGGACACCTCGGCGTCGGCCCGCCTTGCCGTGGTCTGGGCCTCGGGCTACGTCTCCGCAATGTCGGGGACGCTCGTCGCCTGCAGCGCCGTCCCATCCGAGCAGCCGACCTTCGACGACCGCCCGGAGCGCCTGGCGGCGCTCGAAGAGCGTGCCCGCGCGGAGTCCGACGCCGCCGAAGCGCGCGCCCGCCAAGTGCTCACCGAGGAGATCGGAGAGCCGGCGGCCGCCAGCACCGTGCTCATGATCCGCGCGGGCGGCGTCGCCGACGTGCTGGTCGAGGCCGCTCGGGACGCGGACCTACTGGTCATCGGCACCACCCCTCGGGGACGGCTCGGCCGCGCGCTGCTCGGCGCGTTCCGCCCGGGGGTCGTCGGCGCCACTCGCTGCCCGGTGGTGCTCGTACCCGCCGGCGATCCGCCGGGCTGAGGTCCCGCTGGCGATCCCCCGGGCTGGGTCTCTGCCGGCGATCCCTCGGGCTTGGGTCCCGCCGGCGACGACCTCCTGGAGCGCCGGCCCCCCTACTCCCCTCCGCGGGCGGGTGCCCTCGACCGACCGGCGGGATCGTGCCCGATGACCTGCGTGATCCGGCAGCTACCCAGTCCCGGGGTAGCCCTTCCCCGAAGCGAGCTCGACGGGCGGGAGGTCCCGGATCTCGGCGGTGGTGAGCGCCACCCCGATCGCGTCACCCACCCGGGGCCGCACCGAGCCGATGGGGATCGCCACCTGCTTGCGCCCCCACAGGTGCCCCTCTTGGAGAAGGACGTGGGTGACGTGCTGGTCGGCCGGGTCCACGACCAGGCCCTGGACCCGACCGATCTCCCCGTCGCTCGCCTGCACCCGGTCTCCCCGTCTCACCTCGGCCTCACCGACTGGGACCTTGTCGGAGATGATCGGAGAGGCGACGCCGCCGGTACCCGTGGCGGAGCCGGCGATCCCGAAGTAGGGCCAGGCCATCGCCGACGCCGGACCGACGAAGCCGGCGTCGACCGACGGTCCATAGGGCAGGAACCAGGTCTCCTCCGCCTCCTCCAGCCGCTCGAAGGTCACTCTGTCCAGCTCCACCCGGACCCGAGGGCCGGCGTCACGGACCAGGCTCACCGGGACCAACCTGGCGAGGCCGGCGCGATGCACCGGCTCGACGGCCAGATGGGTCAGGCTCGGACCGAGCGGGTCGAGGGCCAGCCAGATCAGATGGCCGAGGACCCCGTCGGTGCCGACGACCTCGGCGCCGATCCGGTAGCCGGCACCCGCCGGCGGGCTCGGCGTGCGAGCAGGGCCCGGACCTCCAGGACCTGGCCGGTCTTCGGGCGTCGCGTCGGCTGGCTCGGTCTGGCTCAAGGCTCGCTCCTCGCTCGTTTGGCTCGGCACCGTCCGACGCTGCCCGACATTGCAGCGCAACCGTCACCGCCGGCCCCCAGGACCGGCGCCGCGTCGGCCATTGCTACTACTTCTTTGCGCCGAGCATCCGGTTCATCTTGGTCCCGCACACCGGGCAGGTACCCTGAGCGGCAGGCCGACCGTTGGCCAGAGTGACCTCCGTGCCGTCGAACTCCCGCTTCTCCTTGCACTTCACGCAGTAGCCCTCGTAGGTGGCCATCGGCTGTCCGGCTCCTCGCTGTTGGGGGACGGCGAAGCCTACCGGGCTTGCGGTCCACCGCCGCTTCGGCCACCGGTGGGCCCACGATCCCCGAAGCCGAGCTGGGGGCGTAGCCTCCCATCGAGCCGGACATCACGCCCGATCAGCCAGCCGACGAGAGACAGGAGCTAGGTGCACCGGCCGAACGAACCCGACGGGTCCCGTCCCGCCAGCATCACGGTCCGGGTCTCGTGGCCGTGGGTGGGCGCGCTCGCCAGCCTCCTCGTCACCGCGATCGGCAGCTGGGCCGCAGCCGCAGTCTTCGTCGGGCCGCTGTTCGGCTACCGGGTCACGTCGGCCTCGGCGTGGCACTGGTCGAGGCTCGATTGGATGCTCCACCTTGCGCCCGGGGGGGTGGCGGCCGTCACCGGCCTGGTCCTCCTCGGGGGCTCGTCGTCCTCCCGCTGGCTCAAGGGACCTCTCGGTCTCCTGGTGGTGGCCGCCGGCGCCTGGCTCGTTGTCGGTCCGGTGGCATGGGAGCTGGTCGGCAGGGGCGCACCGTACCTCCACGCGCATGGGGCGCGAACAGCGGTGCTCCGCCAAGCCGGCGCAGCGCTCGGCCCCGGGCTGGCGCTGGTGGCGCTCGGAGCGGTGATCGCCAGCCGACCGCCGGCGACGGTACAGGTCGAGCCCCCCGGGCCCACCGGGCCCACCTGGGCTCCCGGCGGGGCCAGCCTGCCCGTCGCCGCTTCCGGCTGGGCTCCGACCCCCACGGCCCGGGTGCCGACCGTGGTGAACTGGGCCCAGGACCCGCCTTCCTGGACCCAGACCTCGCCCGGCTGGAGCCAGACGGCGCCCGGCTGGGCCGAGACCATTCCTCCCAGCGCTCCCGAGCCGACCGAGTCCTACCCGGTCGTCCCGCCTGCGCTACCAAGGGTGACCCCACCGCCGCTGCCCCCGCTCCCCGAGGACGGCGAGCCCACCCCCCACGCCTGGAGTGGACCACCGGGCTGAGGGCCCGACGCGCCGACGACCCTGCCCCTCGGGGGCCATCGGCCGGCCCCCGAACGACCCGGCCCCGACGGCCGCACCCATCGACTCCCGCCGGACCCGCTGGCCCGACAGGCCCAACCTCTCGCGCCCGCCTGCGCCGGCAAAGGTCTCTTCGGATCATCTCAGGTGTGGGACCACCCCCCGGAGGGCATATGTGCACCAGAGATCAAGAGCACCAGAGACCAAGAGGAGGTAGGGACATGTCCCTGAGCGACACTTCGATCGGCGGTGCCCCTGGAGTCGACGCCCCGAGAGTGACTTCGTGGAACACGGTGGCGAGCTTCGCCACCTACGGGGAGGCGCACGCCGCCGTGGACCGCCTGGCGACCGCCGGGTTCCCGATCCAGGAGATCGAGATCGTCGGGTCCGACCTGCGCAGCGTGGAACGGGTGACCGGACGGCTCAGCATCGCCCAGGCTGCGGCGAGCGGGGCGGGGAGCGGCGCATGGGTCGGGTTGTTCGTCGGGTTGATCGTCGGGCTGTTCACCCTCGGGCCGGCCTGGCTCGGGCTCATCCTCGGGGGCATCCTCATCGGCGCCGCGTTCGGCTTGGTGCTCGGCGTGGCCTTCGGGATCACCGCCCGACGCCGTGGCGAGTACTCCGCCCTGCGCAGTGTGGTGGCCACCCGCTACGACCTGATCGCCTTGGACGGCACGGCTTCGTCCGCCAGGTCGGCCCTCGGATTGATCCCGTCCCCGCCCGCCGGACCGCCGGCCTACTCCTGATCCCCGGCGCCGCTGGCGTACGCCGGCGTGCCCCCGGCCCGCCGGCCTGCTCCTGACCCGCCGGCACCCGGGCACGCCGGCCTGCCGCCCGACCCGCCGGCACCCGGGCGCGACGGCCTGCCCCAGACCCGCAAGCGCCGGGGAGCGCCGCCCCAGTCCCTTCCCCTGCTCCGGGACCCCCAGCCCAATCCCGGCCATTACGCCGGCCAGGCGCTCCCAAGGCCCGGGACGCCCCCGACTGGGTCCGCCCAGCGGGGCGAGGTGGTCCTCGGTGGACAGAGCCCGGCCTCCAGGACCACCACGTGGGGTCGGCTGTCGCGAGCCGCGCCCTCGAGCGCCGCTGCGAGCACTACCGGTAGTTCCGCCGCCTCCGGGACTCGCCAGGAACCGGCACCGTAGGCGCCGGCCAGGGCCACCCAGTCCGGCCCGACGAGGTCCACCCCCGAGGGGGGCATGCTCGAGCGCAGCTGGTCGTAGCGCAACATCCCGTAACCGTGGTCGTCGACCACCAACACCACCAGCCCGAGGCGCTCCTGCGTGGCCGTCGCCAGCTCCCCGACGGCCATGGAGAGCCCGCCGTCCCCGCACACCGCGACCGTCGGCCGCCCGCTGCGAGCCGCGCCCAGAGCCGCCGGCAACGCGAAGCCGAGCGTGCCCCAGCCGACCGGGTAGAGGAGGGATCGAGACCGAGGCAAGCGGGCGTAGCCACCGATCCAGTAGCCGGCGACCGCCATGTCGGCGACCAGCACCCCTCCGCTCGGCAGGCACCCGCTGACCGCCTCGGCGAAGGCGAGGCCCTCCGCCTCTTGCGGTATGGCCCGCAGACGGTCCCGCACGGCAGCACCGACCGCTGGCGCCGGGCAGGTGTCGAACCCGGGCGACCGCGGCGGCCCGAGGCGGGTCGCGAGGGCTTCGAGGGTCGCCCCGACGTCGGCGACGACCTCGAGATCGGTGCGGTAGCCCCGGTCCATCGCCGCGACGTCGCAGTTGACCACCGCAGTCCGCCGGCCGAGCGGCAGGGTGAAGTTGGCGGTGTCCATTCCCGCAAGGTCCGATCCGGCGACCACCACCAGATCGGCGTCGGCGAGCAGGCGGGCCACCTCGGGCTCGTGCGCCGGCGCGTCGACCGAGCAGGGATGGCCGGCGGGGAGGCACCCCCGCCCGGCGAAGGTGGTGACCACCGCAGCGCCGAGGATCTCGGCGACCCGGCGGAGGGCGTCCTCCGCTCCGGCCTGCACGACCCCGCCGCCGGCCCAGATCACCACTCGTCGAGCCTCCCCGGCGAGGCGGACCAGCTCGTCGAGCGAGGCGGCGTCGGGCGGAGCGGCGGGCACGACCGCCGGGCGAGGGCGGGCCGGAGGGGCGTCGGCGGACAACACGTCGGTCGGGATGCCGAGGTGCACGGGTCCACGCGGCGGGCTCATGGCCGCACCGATCGCCGCTGCGACCGCCTCGAGCGCTCCGGCGGGGTCCGCCGCGCCGAAGGTCGCCTTGGCGAGTGGGGCGAGGAGGGCCGCCTGGTCGCGACTCGAGTGCAGCACCGGGCGGCGCCGGCCCGGTTGCTGCCAGCGGGTGGCCACTTCGGAAGCGACGAGCAGCACCGGGCTCCCCGATGCGGCGGCCTCCCCGAAGGCGGCCACCGTGTTGGCGACCCCGGGGCCGGTGGTGACGAGGGCTACTCCTGGTCGCCCGCTGGCGCGTGCATAGCCGTCGGCCGCAAAGACCGCAGTTTGCTCGTGGCGGACACCGACGATCGCCAAGGCATCGGCGTCGGCACCCCAGAAGGCGAGGTTGTGCACCCCGGGAAGGCCGAACGCGACCTCGGCGCCCGCCGACCGGGCGACCTCGAGCACTGCGGCTGCGACGCTGACCACGCCGCCGAGCCTACGGACTGCGAACGCAAGCCGGTGCCAGCCACCCGCCAGTCGGTGCCACCGCACCGGTGCCGCCCGGCAGCGCCTCGCCGATCGAGCAAGGCGATCCCCCGCCCTCAGGGGGTGACGACCACGCCGGCCAGGTCCGGTGCCAGGACCCGCACCTGGCCTGGGACGCCGGCCCGCTCCAAGGCCTCGGCCCCCATTTCCCCCAGCTCCTCGGCAACCCGAGCGGCGCAGATGCCCACCAGGCTCGGGCCGGCACCCGACCAGAAGCTGGTCGCCGCCCCCGCCTCCCTCAGGCGGGCGAGCAGCCCGGACGCCTCGGGGAACAGCGAAGCCCGGGCGTCTTGGTGGATCCGGTCGTCGCCGGCGCTCGCAACGAGGTGCTCCAGGTCGGCGAGGCCGGCGATCAGCAGGCCCATCCGCCCGAGGTTGAACGCCGCGTCCGCGTGGGCGACGGTCGCCGGCAGGGCGCCGCGTGCCTCGGCCGTCGGAAGCTTGCGGTCCGGCACGAGCACCACTGCCCGCAAGTCGGGGTCCAGGGGAAGCCGGCGGGCCACCGGGCAACCGTCGACCTCAGCCGCTGCGACCAGGCCGCCGAGCGCGGAGGCGGCGGCGTTGTCGGGGTGCCCGTCGTAGCGGGCGGCCCACACGAACGGGTCCGGCGCGCCGGCGGCGGCTGCGGCCGCGACCACCATCGCAGCCGACGAACCGAGGCCCCGGCCCACCGGGATCTCGGAGTGGACCACGACGGCCAGACGGTCGGTGCCGGCGACCTCCGAGGCCACCCGGGCGGCCAGGTGGGTGGCGTCGGTGGGAAGCTCCGACCCGCAGCCGCTCGTGCGGACCGACAACGACCCGGCCGGGCTCACCTCGACGCTCACGTAGCAGTCGAGTGCCAGGGCCAAGGTGTCGAAGCCCGGCCCCAGGTTTGCCGAGGAGGCCGGCGCCCGGGCAAGCACGAGCCGGGATGCTACCGGTGACGGCGCAACGCGGCGGCGGTGTCGACCTCAGCCGGCGTGGCGGTCGGCCTCGACCAGAGCCCGGTCGAGGACCTCGAGCCCGAAGCGCAGGTCCTCCTCGGAGATGTTGAGCGGCGGAAGCACGTGGACCCGGTTGAAGTGGCTGAAGAGGAAGACCCCCTCCCCGAGGGCTGCCTTCACCACTGCGGTGACCGAGGCGGCCGCCTGGCCCGAGGCGTTGAAGGGCACCAGTGGCCGGTGGGTCTCCCGGTCGGCGACGAGCTCGAGCGCCCAGAAGCAGCCGAGCCCCCTGACCTCCCCAACGCTCGGATGCCGATCGGCGAGCGCACGCAGGCCCGGTCCGAGGACCCGGTCAACATCTCCG
>JAKARG010000107.1 GCA_021819345.1 Actinomycetes bacterium
TATACCCGTCGGTGCGCTCCACGAGCGTCGCAACATCGAGGGCGATCCGGACGGTCCGCAAGTTCATCTCGACCAGCGCGGCTCTCTCTGCCGCGCCCGGCAGCTCGAAGGCCACGATCTCGTCGAAGCGGCGCCACAGCGCCACGTCGAGCAGCTGGGGGTGGTTGGTAGTCGCTATCACTAAGGAGTCCGTGTGGGCATCCTCGACCAGTTGCAGCAAGGCGGTGACGATCCGTCGGACCTCGCCATGGTCGACTCGCTCGCCTCGCTCTCGTGCCAGCATGTCGAACTCATCGAACAGCAGCACCCACGACCCGGAGCGCAAGAACCCGAAGATCTGCTCCAAGTTCTTCGCCGTTTCGCCAAGGAACGACGAGACAACCGTCGCTAGCCGCACTCGAGCCATGCCAATCCCCAGCTCACCGGCGATTGCCTCCGCCGTTAGGGACTTCCCACACCCTGGTGGACCGACAAACAGCACCGTCGACCTCGGATCCAGGCCGTGCGCGTGCAGAGCGGAACGCTGGCGGAACTCATCGACCAGGCCCTCGACGACCACCGCGACCTCGGGCGCCAGAACGACCTGCTGGAGAGACACCGATGGCTGCAGCAGCTCCAACAGATCGACCTCGTCCCTGCCCTTGGGCAGCGGACGCAGAGCCGACACCTGCAATGGCCGTCGACCCACCGACGGCTCATCCAGGATGGCCTCCAACTCGTTCGCCAGCAGGTCGTGACGCTTGCGGCGCTCATCCTCGATCAGCGCCTCAGCCGTCGACCGAAACCCCCCGTCATCACCCTGCCGGTAGCTTCTGAACAGCGCCTTCACCAGATCGCTACGCGCCACGGCCGGCCCTCACCAAACCATGCTCAGCAGTAGGAGTCCGTCCACCGCGAGGCCGCAGACGCGAGGATGACAACCAGGCAGACCTAGGCGAGGAGCCCATCCGCCGGCCGCGGGACGTGGCGAGCCCCCTCAGATCTCGTCTCTGCACGATCCTCAGCCTACGCGACGGCACTGTCAGCCACCGGGATCCGCGCACGACCCCACAGCTGCGGGACCCGCTGAGCTCCTGCTATCTGTCGGTGGACGCCGCTCGCTGAGAACCTGCTGCTCAGGGCAACTTCAGCCGTCGGCTCAGCCGCACCACCCGTCGGAGGACTGGACCGGCTCCGGCCGGGGGCGCCCAACCACCCATGGCGCGCACCTTCGGTTCTGCGCCACCTGGGAGACGGAACCACGGTACAACGCGGTCGCGACCTTCGACGCGGCTTTCCTGCAGAGCGCGTGCAGCAGCGACTCACGCGTCGGCACCGAGCCGTCGGCGATCGCCTGTCCGACGTGACGCCGTCGAGCTGGCCGCGGTGGCGGGTGCCGCGCTCAGCCGTCCGCCACCGCCTCGCGCAGCTGGCGGATGAAGCCGGTACACACGTCGATTACCCGTTGCGACGGCACAGCGATACGAAGGGCATCGCGTGCCATGCGGACGCCATCTGCGCCCGGCGAACCGAAGAGGTGCACCATCAACTCGATGGCCTCGCGACAGACTGGGCCTGCAGTCTCATCGTCCATAACCGGTCGTAGCCGGCGCAGAAACTCGCGAAGCGGGACGGCGAGCATGAGCCGATATACGTCGGCGGCATCCTTGTCGGCGATGCGGTCCACCTTGCCCTCGGCCAGCCGGTCACGAAGCTTGTAGACCTTGGCGACGATCAGCGCTGCGGGTCCTGCTACGCGGATGGTGAACCGGCGGGAGTCGGCGTCATCGAGGGCGGCGACCTCCATGAGATCGTTGTCGAGGATCGAGCCTTCCAAACCGATCGCCTTGCGGGCGATCATCTTATCGTGAGGTGGGAGCCTGACGCTGCGTCTCCCACCTGCTGGGGCGAAATGCTCTGGCACCATGATGTCGACCTCGACATCCGTCGGCATGCCATCGATGATGATGGTCTTCCACCAGATGCCGGGGTCGCCCTTCTGCTCGAAGTTGGCGTCTTCCAGGAGCTTTTCGATGCGAGGCTCATGGGCGAGCCGGGCCGGAGCCAGAGCCAGGTCTGCGTCGGTGGTGTATGGGGCGTACCCCATGATGCCGCCGTCCTGCGTGTGCATGTAAATCGCCTGAGCACCGACCACGATGATCGCCTCACGCTGCGAGCCGAGTGCTTCAAGGACGTCGAGCAAGACCGTCCGAGCAGCGACGTACTCAGGGGCCGCGTCCGTCACGAGCTCAGGCCCCCGTGCGAGACTCGTTGGCGAGTAGTCCTTGGATCGTCGGGTACCGCCAGTGGCCCTCGTTATCTTGCATCCAGGCGATGAGCGAATCTCCCTCGGACGGCATCCGGCCGGTCCCAGCCAGGCAGTCGATGGCGACCTGGCTCGGGGCTGCCCAGGCGATCCCGCCGTCTCGCTTCGACCCCGTGAAGGCGAACTCATTGTCCGGCCGGATGAAGACCGTGTCGGCTCCGGCTTCGGCCGGTAGCAGCTCGAGCTCCGATCCAAGGTTCCGCGGGTTCGGCGTGTAGACGACGAGGAGAGTTGGCGCGGTGACCGGCGCGAGCCTGGCGGCGGCGAAGGAACCCGTGACGGTGGGCAGTCTTGGGCCCGACGGAGCCCTGCTGCGCAGTCGGTCGAGCAGTGCGGAGGCGCCCTGGCGTGCGACGTAGCGGTAGGTACTGGCGGGGCGGAACAGGTCGAGCGCCTGGGATCGCCGTCGCAGCAACGCCGGCCAGTCGACTCGAGTCACCGGACCTGACCGTTCGCGGTCGATGAGACCCTCGTCAGCCAGGGTGTCGAGGATTCGGGACAGGTATCCCTCGTTGACCTTGGCAGCTCTTGCCACCTCGGCACCCGCATACGGCGGAGCCGCATCAACGAGGACCCGCACGACCGCCCCCGCCTTTGCTCCGCGAATGGCTGCTCGTGGCTTGGTGGAGCGGGGGTCGTGGGTCGCGCCCTGGAGCTCGATGAAGACCCCGGGGTAGTCGCTGCTGATTCGAGCGTTGCCGGTGAGGTCGAGGTAACCAATGCCCTCCTCGATGAGGAGTTCGCGGACCCTCGGGCCGACGTACGGGGCGACAAGGAGGATCGGTTGGTTACCCATCCGGCGCCGCCACGACTTCCGCCATGGGCCGTCCAAGAGCGTCCCGACGTCTCGGGGGGAGACGTCCGTCTTGACCTCGACGAGAAAGTATGCCTGGCCCTGATTACTTGGCGTCCTAATGACCAGGTCGGCGATGTCGGAATCCGGCACGGTAGCTTGTTCCGCGACCCAATTGGGGGGCAGGCGCCGGCTGAGGATTTCGACGGCGGCGTCGAGGATCTCTCGTTCGCTCTCCTGGGTTGCTGGCACCTTGCCTCCTTGCCTGTCACCGGCAATCGTACCATCTCAAGCAAGTCATGCCGATCTCTATGCAAGCCTTGCCGGAAGGTGCCCCGTTGCTGGTCACAGGCAACCCGGCAAGGGAGGACACGTGGGGTGCCTTTATCGGCCGGCAACACCAGAAACGACGTGCGGGAGCGGTGCTGGGTTCGCACCACTTCTACGAACACTCGTGACCGACGCCTACCGTCCAGAGCGGGCGTGGCCATGCGACTCGCCGTCTGGAACGAGGTGACACTGTCGCCATGCCCGGCAGGCGCAAACGGCTCGCCCGGTTTGGAGGCGTGAGGGAACCGTTAGGTCAGGAGCAACCGCCGGGTCAGCCGAACCACGCGTCGGAGAACCACGCGTCGGAGGACTGGCCCGGCTCCTGCCGGGGGCGCCCATGCGCCAGGGCGCGAACCTTCGGTTCCGCGCTGCCTGGCACGCGGAACCACGGTACAACGCGGTCGCGACCCTCGACGCGGATCTCATGGACGAGCGCTTGGAGGAGCGCCTTGCGCGCCGGCACCGAGCCGTTGGTCAGCGCCTGTTCGATGTGTCGTCGCATCGCGGCGATCTCGTCGATGTCGGGCGCGGTGGCGTTCGCGTGCTCGATGGCAGCGAGCAGTTCCTCGCGGCGCTCGCGGAGGTCGCGCACCTTGGCGGCGATCCCTTCGAGGCGCTTGCCGCACTGGGACTCGGAGAGCGTGCCGGCCTCGAACGCGGAGAGGTATCGCTCGATGGCGTCCTCGGACTTGGTGATCCCGGCGTCGACGACGGCGAGTTCCTGATCGTGGTTGGCGCGCTCCGACCGTGCCCGGCGCCGGGCGGCGGAGACCGCCTTGTCGAAGAGGTCGGTCCGCTCGTACGTGTGGAGGAGCGCGTCGAGGACGGCGGCGTCCAGCTCCTCGGCCGGCAGGCGCTCGGCGTCGCAGTACTTCCTGCCGTAGCGCTGGCGGGAGAAGCACGTGTAGTAGCGGTACCGGTAGCGGTTGCCGACTGCCGAGGTCCCGACGAAGTGCTTCCCGCACCGGGCGCACACGACGAGGCCGGCCAGGAGGAACGGCGAGGTCGCAGAAGCCCGCTTCGACCAGTCCTCGCCCCGCTCGGAAAGCAGGGCCTGGACGCGGTCGAACAGCTTCTCTTCGACCAGGTGCTCGTGGGGGCCGTCGTGGAGGGTGTCTCGGAAGAAAATCTTGCCGACGTAGACCGGGTTGCGAAGCACGGTCAGGACAGCCGTGTGGCTCCAGGGCCTCCCGGCCTTGGTCCGGTGGCCGGACTCGTTCAGCCACACCGCCAGCGCCCGGGCGCCCTCCCGGCCGTGTGCGTAGCGGTCGAAGATGACCGAGACGAGCGGCGCCTCGTCGGCCTGGGGGGCGAGGCATCCGGTCTTCGGATCGACGTCGTAGCCGTAGGGACGCGATCCCCCGCACCAGCCGCCCCTCGCCGCCTTTCGCTCCATGCCCGCGATCACCCGGTCGACGATGGTGGCCCGCTCGAACTCGGCGAACACCCCGAGCATCTGGACCATCATCCGCCCCGCTGGCGTCGTCGTGTCGAAGGGCTCGGTGGCAGAGCGGAAGGCGACCCCGGCCGAGTCGAGATCTTCCAAGAGCTGGGCGAGACCGCGGACGCTGCGCGAGAACCGGTCCACCCGGTAGACGAGGAGGAGGTCGAACCGCCCGGCTCGGGCCTCGGCCAGGGCCCGCTTCAGCTCCGGCCGCTCGCTCGTAGCCCCCGAGGCCTGGTCGCTGAAGCGCCGGGTGAGCTGCCAGTCGGGCTGGCTCTTCACGTACGCAGCGAGGCGCTCGGCCTGGGCTTCCAAAGAGTAGGGCTGGTGGTCCTCGTCGGTCGAGATCCGGGTGTAGGTGGCGACTCTCACAGTTGGGCTCCTTCTGGCAGGTGGGACGGACGTGGGCGAGGAGACCTCTGGGTTGGCCGGCCGGTCAAGCGGCCTCCTCCTCGGGGACGTCGGCGTAGAGGGTGAGCAGGTCCGCCAGGGCGGCGACGGCCGCCTGCGGGCGTGGTCGAGATCGACGTAGCTGGATGGTTCGAGGGTCAGGCGGGACCGGCGGCATGGTCGGGGACGCGACGAGATGGCGGCGTGCTCGCCGCGGGAACGGTGGGGTTGGTGGTGCGCAGGCATGGGCTGTGCCCTGTGCGGCCGGAGACAAGCGTCGGGTCGACATCGATGACTCGATCGCGACGCGAAGTCAAGGCCTTCCCGCGAAGATTTCTGAACTTCTTTCTCCCGGCTAGCCGCCCGGCCCACCGACAGGGACGCTGACCAGCGACGACGCGTCTCGCGGGGTACGTCTGCGCCTGGCGCGGGGGTACTTCCGGAGTACTACACAATACGTCACGTGACGACTTCTCTTGGCCTCACCTGTGAGTGGTGCGGGCGTCTCCTCCCGCCCCGGGGCAGTCGTCGGGGTCCCCCGGCGCGCTACTGCCGGCCGTCGTGTCGCCAGCGCGCCTACGAGGCGAGGCTCATGGCGAAGGCAGCCGGACGCCGCCTTCCCGTCGAGGGGGAGGTTCCATCACAGAACGACGGCGAACTCATGGATTTGGCAGGGAGGCTGGAGAACCTAGCTCGGGCCCAAGACGAGACCCGCGACGCCCTCGGCGACGGCGCTTCGGCGGTCGCCTGCGGGCGGCTCTTCGCCGCGGTCGCTCTCCTGAACCCGCGGCACGCGGCCGGCGTACTCCGCACGCTGGCGCAGTCGTCGACCACTTGAGCAGCGAGGGGACCGGCATCCCGCGACCGTCGGGGGCGCTCACGCATCCGTCAACGCGAGACTTGAGGGAGATCGCCGCCACGCATACAACCCCGACGTCAGCCCGTACCAATCGACGCGAGCACGGCGCTTGCGGCGACGGCCATGATGACGGCTATGGCCTGGACCCGAGACAGGCGTTCGTGCAACACGACGCGTGCGCAGGCGAGCGTCCCCAAGGGGTAGAGCGCCATGAGGGCAGCCATCACCGCAAGGTGGCCCCGGTGAATCCCCAGGATCACGAGGACGTCGGCGGTCGCCTGGGTGACGCCGCTTGCGATCGCGAAGCGAAGCGGCGACCGAGGCGCGGTCGGCGACTCGTCGCAATAGGACGTCGGTGAGGAGACAAGGTGCCTGAAGAGCACGCCCACACCGAGGAGCCCGGCGCCGACGGCAAACTCAACGAGCACGGGCGCTGCCCCTGAGTTGGTCGGCGTGAGGTCGAGGGAGACCAGGAACAGGCCGGTCACGACCCCAGCGGCCAGACCGATGCCGAGCGCCTTCGGACGGACCCGACCGCCGTGCCCCTTCGGGTCGTGGGCGAGAAGGGCTGCCGAGAAGAGCACGACACCGATCGCTCCCTCGCCGGGCGGACCGAGCCGCTCTCCGTGGCTGAGCCCGTAGAGGACCGGCACGAGCCCTGCGATGACCGCGACCGTCGGCGCGAGCACGCTGACCGGGCCCATCGCAAGAGCGCTGTAGAGGAGCCAGATCGACCCCGCCGCCGTCACTCCGGCCAACGCCCCGTAGCCCAGGACGGCGAGAGACCAGTGGGACCCGGCGAGCGGGAGGAGGGCGACGCAGGTGAGCGTGCCCACGGCGAAGGCGACGAAGGTCACCTCCAGGGAGGTCATGCGCTGCGAGGCGAAGCCGCCGAGGAAGTCAGAGCTCCCGTAGACGATGGCGGCGGAGAGCCCGAGGGCGACAATGATCCCCATGCGTCACCAGTAAACCAGTTATAGTAGTGACGTGCCAGTGCCCGACGACGCGACGCTCGTCGTGGACTTCTTGAACACCGTCGACATCGACGAAGACGTCGACCTCCTCTCCAATGACCCCGAGTACCGGTCGTGGGCACTGGCGCGCGGGCTACCCGCGACCCGGCGGAAGGTGGCACGGAGCCTCCGCGACGCGCTGCGGGCCCGCCTGGTCGGCGAAGCCGCCGAGCTCCCCAGAGTGCCTCTCTTTGTCGCGGTCGACGCCGGCAGGACGCCGCACGCCGTGGTCGAAGACGTCGTGACGGCCGTCCTCGCGGCCGCCCTCGCACTCGTGGAGCGTGGGGAGTGGGCTCGGATCAAGCTCTGCCCGAACCCCGTCTGCCTGGAGGCCTTCTATGACCGCTCGAAGAACCGTTCACGCGCCTGGTGCGACATGGCGGGGTGCGGGAGCACGATGAAGGCCCGGGCGTACCGGGCGAGGCGACGCGGAGCCACCTCGAGCGCTACAACCACGACCGCAAACCCGGGGCTTGCTGCCAGCGTCAGGAGCACTGCGATCACACCGAGCTCAGGTCGGGATCGGCTCCTGCCGTGACGCCATCGCGGCGCGCTTGGCGCCGAGCTGATCTCGGTCGTCAATCAGGTCTGCTCGGCGGAAGGTAGTAGGGGATGGATTTGTCCCAGAAGCAGGCGTCGGCGATGAAGAGGTCTGCGCGGGCGGCGCAGTCGATGAGCACGTCGGTCCCGGCCGTATCGCCGCTGTGGGCGATGGTTCTCACCCGTGCCACTGCTCGGCGGCTCGCCGCCGGTACGCCTGGGTCTCGGCGACGCGTTCTTCGGACTCAGGCGGAATGGGCACGGTGGCCAACTCGGCGAGCCGCAGCCGCACGTTCTCGTACCCGAGCGGCGCCCAGATCGCCTCGTGCGGCCGCTGTGTCGGCCCCGGGGCGGCCGTCGCCACCGGGACGGTGGCCCGTGCCAGGACGCGCCGGGCGCCCACCTCCCGGCGCGGGTGGCCGAAGCAGAAGCAGATCCAGTAGGCGTGCCCCGAGACGACCTGGAGGTCTTCGTAGGACTTCAGCTTCTTCTCAAAGCGATCGAGGGTCTCGGTCGAGCGGTCGTACTCCAGGCAGAAGATGACCTGGTATCCCGCCTCCTCCCACCTGCCCAACCCGTCGGGCTGGGCGATCCGGTCGAACTGGTCGGAGCAGTGGCGCTCGGACCACCACAGCGACAGGTCGCAGCCCTCCGTGCGCCGGGACTCGGCGAGGAGAGCCGAGAAGAACCCGTTCACGCCGACGAGGTGCCGGAGGCGCTGGGACTTGCCGATGGCGAGCGCCTTGTCGGCCCGCCACCGGGACTTGTCGGGGTCCTCGCCCCGCTCGGCGGTGACGACCATAGCCCCCAGCTGGTCGAGCACGTAGTGGTACGGGAGGCTGGCGTAGTGGTGGTCGAGCGGCTGGAAGCGGTCGAGGAGCCGGAGCTTGTAGAGCGTGGTCAATCGGTGCTGGGCGGTGTTGACGTTGTTGAAGTACATCTCGGCCAGCTGGTCCGTGGTGAAGACCCGGTGGCGGTAGAGCATGGTCAAGATGGACCTGTCCCGTTCGGTCAGCCGATGCGCCACCGCCATCACGAGCCCGTCGTCGGCCCGCGGCCGGAGAGAAGAAGCATTCATGAGAACAACCCCAAGGAGTCGGGGTTCGCGACTGGCGGGGGTGCAGTACCAACACGCTGGCACTTCGGCGAAGAGAGGGTGCTCCGTTCAGGACTGGCGACTCTGCTGGCGGGGGTACTGGCGACCGCGCTGGCGACCAGGAGGAGCCCCCTCACTTGGCGTACCTCTCACGGCGGACCTTGGCGTGCCGCGTCGCCAGGTTGATCGCCGCCCCCTCCACCAACGGTTCGAGGTTCGCATTCTGGGAGGCCAGGGGCGCCGCACCCGTGACCAGCAGCTTCACAGCACCCGCCCGTCCAGGGCGCGAACCCGGACCGGCGATCGGAAGTGTCGCGATATCGCGATACCATGAAGTCA
>JAKARG010000108.1 GCA_021819345.1 Actinomycetes bacterium
GTCGTACCCGCCGGCCCAGTAGTTTCCCTTGCCGAACTGGTTGCCGCCTCCGGGGATCACCTCGTACTGGCCGAAGTCCCACATGAAGGAGCTGTAGCCGGCGAGCCCCCAGTCGCAGGGACCCGGGGGGCAGACCCCGGCGATCGAGTACATGGACGTCTCGGTCTGCCCGTTCAAGGGGATGTCGATCCCCGCCTGCTTGGCGGCGCTGACGAAGGCCTCCACCTGGGCGAGGAAGCTCGGGGAGCCGGTCTGGTACATGAAGGTGATGCTCAGAGCTTTGCCCTTGGGGATGCCCGGACCACACTCGTCGCCAGCGGTTCCGGGTCGTTCGCCGACATCGATCCCTCCCGGCCCCTTGGCCCAGCCATGCGAGGTGAGGAGCTTGGCCGCTGCGGTGACGCTGTAAGGGTAGGGGTCGGTCCGCAACTCCGGCGAGACGTTGCTCGATCCCGGGTAGTCCGGCGCAATGCCGTAGTCGGCGAGCCCGTAGCCGTGCAGCGCCTGCTTCAGGTAGAGGCTCTCGTCGACGAGGTGCTGGAGGGCCTGGCGGATGTAGAGCTGGCCCACGAGGGCCTTCCAGGGCCCGGTGTAACCGAGCTCGACGTCTTCGTTGTAGAAGTACTCCCACGGTTCGACGTGGTAGCCCTGGCTCTTGAAGTAGGAGATCTGGCCGGTCTCGCTGAATGGGATGTAGCCGAAGTCAACCGTCCCGGAGCGCACCGCGTCGAGCTCGGCGGTGTCGGAGGAGAAGGTGTAGATCTCGTAGCCCGCCAGGTGCGGCTTGTCCGGGCCGCTGTAGTGGGGGTTCGCCGACAACACCGTGTGGTAGGTCGTGGGGTTGTAGGACTTGATCACCCAGGGCCCGTCGACGGTCTTCCAGAGCGGGTTGGTGGCGTAGGTGGAGAGCTTCTCCGACTGCCCGTAGAGGTAGTTGAAGACCGACAGTGCTCCGGCGGCAGTTGCTGCATCGTGGCCGACCTTGCAGGTGGAGCAGGTCTTGTCCCAGGCCTGTCGGGGAAGCGGGTAGACCCAGGTGAGCTGGTTGTCGGTGAACCACTGCGGGTTGTAGGCGTGGACGAGGTGGATCGTGAACTGGTACGGACCGTTGTAGGTGACGCTCGAGATATCGTCGGGCATCTCGCCTGGAACGTAGGGGGCGTACTTCCCAGCCTTGGCTCCGGCAGCCTCGAGCTCGAAGAAGAACCTGACGTCGCTCGTCGTGACCGGGCTCCCGTCGGACCACTTCCAGCCCTTGTTGAGCTCGACGGTCACCTCGGTGTCACCGTGGGAGTAGACCGGCTTCTGGCCGATCGAGAGCTTGTAGTCGATGCCGGTCTGGCCCGGTCCCCCGGCATAGAAGAGCGGCCGCCACATGCCGCCCTCCACGTTCGACTCGTAGTCCTCGTAGTTGGCCTGGTTCTCGAGCGGCAGCATCCAGGAGAACTCCTCACTGAGCGGGAGCGCGTAGCTCACCACTCCACCCTTGATCGGTTTGCCGCTCGCCGTCGGCGCGCTGGGCTTGTGTGCGCTGCTCGGGGAGGATCCACAGGCGGCGAGCAGCAGCGAGCAGATCCCGAGGATGGCGCCCAAGCCGAGAGCACCTCGTCTGGGTCGCGATCTGCGGGTAGTCACCACCGGCTCTACGCCGGCCGACCCTGCGCTCCTGGGCTCGTGAACCTCTCCCACCGGGACCTCCCCACGCGTCTCGAGTAATAGCCCTCGCCGTCACTCGAGCGGACGAGCGGCTGCGGGCCAACGCCAGAAGAGGAGTATGCCACCTACGGGCAGGTGGCGCAAGCGATTCCACGCTGTAGCTGAGCTGGACAACGGAATCCCTCATCCATGGCGCTCGAGACACGTGATCGTAACATCGCCCTCCGCCTCGCTAGAGTTATGGTGGGAGGTTGTGGTCCGCCACGAGCTTCGGAGAGGGCAAGGCGGGGTCGCGGTCCGGGTCGAGGGCGGCCGGATCGTCGTGGAGCTGCGCGGCTGGAGGCGGGCTTTCGCCATGCAAAGTGGCGTCTCGGTCCCTTTGAGTGATGTCGTCTCGGCAGTCCCGGACCCATTCCCGAGGGGAACGGTCGGTGTCGGTCCGAGACCGCCCCGCAGGCGCGAGGCGATCGGGGTGTTCCGCTACGGCACCTACCACGGCGTGCACGGCTGGGCGTTCTGGGCGATCGACAGCGGCAAGGGCTCCGTGGTGGTCGAACTGTCGGCGGGGAGGTACCGCTTCCTCGTCGTGGAGGTTGCCGACCCGGCGGCCCTTGCAGCCGCGATCGGCTCGGCGAAGCAAGCCTTGCGGGGTACCCGCGAAGGAGGCCACGAAGCTGAAGAGGGGCCTGCGCTCCCACCTCCCCGACAAGAGAGCTGAGCCCGGTCTCCGGGCCGATCGGTAAGATCTCTTCGGCTCCACCACAGGAGCCGGCGCAGCGTGTCGAGGAACGGGGGCGGTCGTGCCCGAGCCTGTCGGACGGCTCTCACGAGGGTAGCCAGAAGGCGAACCGACCGACCTTCCGCCGGCGTCCCTCTGCCCCACACACCTGCCCACTGGACGCCGAGGACTGGGTCCCGTAGAGAACCACATATGGTCGCCTACGGGACCCAGTCGAGTGCACCCCCACCGCGGAGGCCTACGGGCGCCGGCATCCCGGACGACTCTGGTGCTACGGCTCCCGCCGGACGCGGCGCATTCGTCGCAGCCACGCGAGCGGAGGAGCCTTCGGCTGGGGGTCGCTCTCCGGGTCGGGTCCTGTTCCGGTTGCGTCGGCCGGTCGAGCCGTGGTCGCCAGGCCGAACCGGCGGACCGCAGCTCTCACCTCCTGGGCGCTCGGGTTGACCATTGCGGTCATGTGCGCTCCCTCTCCGACCACGACGGTGGGGACGGTCTCGCTGCCCCCGGTGATCCGCCTGACCTCGCCAGCAGCGGTGGGCTCGGACCAGATGTCGACCTCGGTGGTCGCGAGGCCGAGGCGCCGAAGGCGCCAGCGGAGCGTCGCGCAGTAGGGGCATCCGGGCCGCCAGTAGACGGTCACCGCCACGTCGTCGTTCGGGCTCGCCACCCCCTGTCGAACGATCGGCCAGGATCACGCATTCCACTGGCCAGTGGCGGTTGGCCGGCCAGCTGGGCTCATTCGATCCGGCGCACCCCTGCCGGCGTCCCGGAGCCCGTCCGGCCACCCGGCCCCGGAGCTCGTTCGGCTGCGCAGGGCAGGGGGGCGCCGGGGTCGTCCGGGGCGATTCGACGCAGCGCCAGCAGCTCCAGCGGCGCCAGCCGGGGCGGGTGGCCCAGCGGCGCCAGCCGGGGCGGGCGGCCGGGCAGCGCGGATCGGGGCGGGCGCCCGGGTCGGGTGGCCGGGTCGGGTGGCCGGGTGCCGGCGCCGAGCGGGGCCTGGGTGGCGAGCCACCCAGCCCTCGTGTGGCTATCGTCGTCGACCGTGCGCCCCACCGGCTGGGTATACCGGCTGTACGCCTGGCGCCTGCGCCGCTCGCTGGCCGGTGCTCCCATGCCACGCCACGTGGGCCTGATCATGGACGGCAACCGGCGTTGGGCGCGCGAGATGGGCATGGCGAACCCGAGCCTCGGGCACAAGTACGGGGCCGACCACGTCGAAGACGTCCTGTCCTGGTGCGAGCGCGCCGGCATCGCTCACGTGACCGCCTTCGTGTGCTCCACGGAGAACCTCCACCAGCGCAACGCCGAAGAGGTCGCCTACCTGATGGAGGTGATCGAGCAGGTAGTGGCGGACAAGCTGAGCCGGGACCCCACCTGGCGGGTGCACGTAGCCGGGACTCTCGACGTCCTGCCCGACTCGACGGCCCGGGCGCTCAAGCACGCAGTCGAGGTCAGCCGGGACTGTCGCAGCGGTCGGCACGTGACCCTGGCCGTGGGCTATGGCGGCCGCCAGGAGGTGATCGACGCCATTCGTTCCCTGCTGTCGGAGCGGGCCTCGGAAGGTGCCACGCTCGAGGAGCTGGCCGAGACCCTCACCACCGAGGACGTCGCCCGGCACCTCTACACCGCCGGCCAGCCCGACCCCGACCTCGTCATCCGCACGAGTGGGGAGCTCCGGCTCTCCAACTTCCTCCTCTGGCAGAGCGCCTACTCCGAGCTGTACTTCTGCGAGGCCTACTGGCCGGCGTTCCGGGAGATCGACTTCCTCCGTGCACTGCGCAGCTTCGCCGCTCGCCAGAGACGCTACGGGAGTTAGCCGGGGTTAGCCGGCGTCGACAGAGGGTTCGGCCCGGGTCAGCCGGGTGCCTGGTCCGTGCCGTCGCGGGCCGGAGGACCTTCAGCGTGCTCGCGCCGAGCCCGAGCCTCGGCCGCCTTGTCGGAGAGGCTCCGAGGTGCTCGGGGTGCCCTCGATGGGCCAGCCGGGGCGGCAGGGGGGCGCTGTGACCACCCTGGTGCCTCGTCGGCGGCCAGCCGCTCCGGGCTCTGGCCCGCCGCCCGCCCCGGGCTCTGGCCCGCCAGCCGCTCCGAGGTCTCGCCTGCCGGCCGCCCCGAGCTCCGGCCCGCAACCCGCCCCGCGCTCCGGCCGGTGGGCCGAAGCGGCTCCCGGCGACCGCCAGCCTCGCCGGCGACCGCCAGCCCCGCTGAGACGTCACGGTGGTAGGAGTGCCATCGGTGCCACAAGAAGACCACCACCGCGAGCGCAACCAGCGCCCCGAGCAGGTAGCCGGCGTCGCTGAAGCCCTTCATCACCTCCCGCCAGCTGCCTCCGATCTCGTAGCCGATGAGAGCCATGGCAGTGTCCCAGAGGAGCGACCCGAGCAGGGTGAGGATGCCAAAGCGCACGAGCGGCACCTCGGCGACCCCGGCGGGAAGGGCGACGAAGTTGCGGATCACAGGTAGCAGCCGGCTGCCGAAGACTCCGAAGCGGTCGTGCCGGGAGTACCACGCTTCTGCTCGGTCCAGGTCCGCGGTGCTCATGAGCACATAGCGCCCGTAGCGCTCGACGAACGCCCTCCCCCCGTAGTAGCCGATCATCCAGGCCAGGTAGGCGCCGACCACCTCGCCGGAGACCCCGGCGAGCACCGCCCCGGGCAGGGAGAGCCTCCCTTCGGCGGCGAGCACCCCGGCAAAGCCGAGGGTCAGCTCGGAGGAGGTCGGGACGCAGCACGACTGGAGGATGGAGAGGGCGAAGACGGCGAGGTACCCAGACGACGAGACGAAGTGGGTGAAGTTCAGCAGGGCCAGCAAGTGTCCCCCTCGGTCATCGTCTGGCCCTCCCTGCGGTCGGCGCTGCGTCTCCGCTCGATCGTACGAGCCGACAGGGGTGGCCGCCACCGCCGTGCCGGCCCACCGCCGTGCCCCGGCCGCCCGAGCGCATCGTCGTGGCGGGCGGCTGCGGAGCGCACACGGTGGTGCTACAACGGGGCCGGCGGCGCCGAGCGGCGCCGGCGGCTGATCGGGGAGGATCCGATGCGCACCAGGGCAGCGATCATGTGGGAGCACGGCAAGGACTGGAGCGTGGAGGAGATCGACCTCGATCCCCCCAAGGAGTCGGAGGTCCTCGTTCGTCTCGTCGGCTCGGGGCTGTGCCACTCCGACGAGCACGTCCTCACCGGCGACCTGCCCTTCCCGCTGCCGATGATCGGGGGCCACGAGGGAGCCGGCGTGGTAGAGGAGGTCGGCAGCAACGTGAGCTGGCTCCGGCCGGGCGACCACGTGGTCTTCGGGTTCATCCCCTCCTGCGGGCGCTGCCCGTCGTGCGCGAGCGGGCACGAGAACCTCTGCGACCTCGGCGCGCACCTCGCCGTCGGGACCCAGGTCGCCGACGGCACGTCCCGCCACCACGTCAACGGCCAGGACCTGACGCTCATGTGCCTGCTCGGGACCTTTGCCGAGCGCACCGTGGTGAACGAGGCCTCCTGCATCAAGATCGAGAACGACATCCCGCTCGACAAGGCCTGCCTCCTCGGGTGCGGGGTAGTGACCGGGTGGGGCTCGGCGGTCTACGCCGCCGAGGTCCGCCCGGGCGAGGACGTCGCGGTGATCGGCGTGGGTGGCATCGGCATCAACGCCGTCCAGGGCGCCCGCCACGCCGGCGCGCGCCACATCTTCGCCGTCGACCCCGTCGCGTTCAAGCGGGAGCAGGCGCTGGCCTTCGGCGCCACGCACGTCTTCGAGTCGCTCGAGGCGGCGCAGGCGCCGATCGCAGAGCTCACCTGGGGCCGCAACGCCGACAAGGTGATCATGACCATGGGGGTCGGCCAGGGCGGGATGATCGGCAAGGCGCTGGCGATCACCGCCAAGCGGGGGAGGGTGGTGGTCACCAACCTGCACCCGGCGACAGAGGTCCAAGTCGAGCTGTCGGCTCTCGACCTCACCTTGATGGAGAAGCAGCTGGTCGGATCGCTGTTCGGCTCGGCGAACCCGCGTGCCGACATCCCCCGGCTGCTCGGCGCGTACCGGGCCGGACAGCTGCGCCTCGACGAGCTCGTCACCGGCACCTACTCGCTGTCCCAGGTCAACCAGGGATATGAGGACATGCGGGACGGCAAGAACCTCCGTGGTGTGATCACCTCGTTCGACTGACCCGTGACCGAGCTGCTCCGTTCGCTCCTGGCGACCCCCTCCGCCTACCTCGCAGACGTCGTCGGTGGCCCTGGAGGCGACCGGGTCCTGGTACGCAGCGACCTGTCGGGGACGATGCAGCTCTACGAGCTCGAGGTCGGGCGCCGCGATGGGCGAGCGCCGCAGGCGCTCGGGCCGACCGAGCTGCTCCAGCTGACCGAGCTACCCGAGCCGGTCGGTACGGCCTGCTACCTGCCGGGAGGGCAGGCGGTCGTGGCCGAGATGGACCGGGGTGGCGACGAGCGCCACCAGCTCTACCTGCTCCGCCTGGGAGGCGCCGACGCCACAGACCGAGGTCTGGACGACCCCGAGGGGGAGCGGCCCGCCGGAGGGGGATCGGAGCCGGCCGACCGGCAACGGTCGCGCCCCGCCGGCTCGGAAGCGTTGGTCGCCCTCACGAGCGATCCCCGTCACGGACATCACCTGGCCGGGGTCAGCCCCGACGGGACGCTCGTCGCCTACGTCTCGAACCGGGCCAACGGCGTCGACTTCGACCTGTGGGTCTGCGTCATTGCGACCGGCGAGCACCGCTTGGTGCACGCCGGCGGAGCCTGGCTCCAGGCCGGCGCCGGCTTCTCCCCCGACGGGCGATGGGTCTCGGTACTGCGACCCGGACCCCGCCCGCTCGACACCGACCTGATCTTGGTGGAGCTCGACAGCGGGCGGGTGGTGGTTGCGGCGCCCCACCCCGACGAGGCGGCTCTGGTCGGGCCGGCGGTGTGGGCCGACCAGGGGACCTGGTTCGCCTCGTCCAACGTCGGGCGGGACCGATCGGTCGTCGTCGCGGGAGGAACCACGGAGCAGCCCCCGGTGGTGGTACCCGGCTCCGAGCGGGACTGGGACGTCGAGCCGGCCGACTCGGCCGGCGCCGGCGGCCGGATCGAGCTGCTCGTGGTCGAGAACCGGGGTGGCGCCAGCCACCTCGGGATCCTCGACCCGGCGGGTGCCCGGCCACCGGAGAGCGTCGAGCTGCCCGAGCCGGGGGTCGTCCATCCCTGGAACGCCGCAGCGCCGCGCTTCTCACCCGACGCCCGGCGGGTCTACCTCACCCTGAGCACGCCCCGCCGACCGCCCGACGTGTGGGTCTGGGATCGTGACCGGGGCGAGACGAGCCGGCTCACGAGCACCCCCGTCGCCCTGGCCCCCGACCAGCTGGCCGCAGCCGAGGTCGCCGAAGCGATCAGCTTCGACGGCGAGCGGATCCCGCTGCTGGTCCTCCGGCCCGGCCCGCAGGACCCGACGGTGGCCTCTCCGGTGGTGGTGCTGGTGCACGGTGGCCCGGAGAGCCAGTCGGAGCGGTCCTGGAACCCCCTGTCCCAGGCGCTCGTGAGCGCCGGCTACGCCGTCGTGGTCCCCAACGTGCGGGGCTCTACCGGCTACGGGAAGCGCTACGCCTCCCTGGACGACACCACCAAGCGGCTCGACGCGGTGCGCGACCTCGCGGCGGTGCACGCCTGGGTCGGAGCCGACCACCGTCTCGACGCCGGGCGCTGCGCGCTCTGGGGCGGCTCCTACGGGGGGTACATGGTCCTCGCAGGGCTCGCCTTCCAGCCCGAGCTGTGGGCAGCGGGGGTCGACATCGTCGGCATCTCCGACCTGGTCACCTTCTTGGAGAACACCTCCGAGTACCGCCGGGCCCACCGGGAGCGCGAGTACGGGTCGCTGTCCACCGACCGGGCGTTCCTCGAGGAGGCGTCGCCGCTCCGGCGGGCTGATGCCATCCGGGCGCCGCTGTTCGTGGTCCACGGCCGCAACGACCCGAGGGTGCCGGTCGGGGAAGCCGAGCAGCTCGCCTCCCGGCTACGAGGTCGCGGCGTCCGCTGTGAGCTGTCGGTGTACGACGACGAGGGCCACGGCCTGGCGCGCCTCGCCAACCGACTCGACGCCTACCGGAGGGCGGTGGCCTTCCTCGACGAGGTCCTCGCCACCAGCTAGGCATCGTCCCGGAGGGTGCCACCGAGGTTCGCCGGTGGCCTCGGGTGGCCAGTGACCGCAGTTCGCCGGCGATCGGGGTGGCCGGCGATCGGGGTGGCCGGCGACCGGGAGCTCGGTGGCGATCGGAGGAGGCCGGCGAGCGCCAGCCAGGGCCCGGTGGCGGGTCCGGCGCAGCTGGGGAAAGACCTCCTCATGCGCCGGCGGGCCGCTTCGGGGGGTCTTTCCCGGAGTCGGCGACCAGCACCGCCGCTCCCCGGAACCGTCCGGCGGACAAGTCGGCCAGGGCATGGTCGGCGGCGTCGAGCGGGTAGCGCTCCACGGTGGCCCTGAGCCCGACGCGCTCTGCGGCGGCGAGTAGGGCCCGCCCGTCCTCGCGAGTGTTCGCAGTCACCGAGCGCAGCGTCCGTTCCTCGAAGAGGTGGTCCTGGTAGCTCAGCGGGGGGATGTCGCTCAGGTGGATCCCGGCTACCGCCAGCGTCCCGCCCCGGTCGAGCGCAGCGAGGGCGACCGGAACCAGGTCGCCCACCGGAGCGAAGAGGATCGCCGAGTCGAGTGGCTC
>JAKARG010000109.1 GCA_021819345.1 Actinomycetes bacterium
ACGTGGCCACGGGCGACCGCCCGCCCCCCCTGCGCCTCGATCTCCTCGGGGCCCTCGCTCGCCTCGCTGCCGAGCGCGAGCCTGCCCGCCTCGGCCTCGCCGGTGGGAGGGAGGCCACCGGGCGGATCCTCGGCGCCGGCAGCGACGTGCTGACCCTCGACCCGGCCACCCGTCCCGGGTCGAGGGGGGACCGGCTCTTCGTCCCCACGGCCGCGGTGGCCACCTGCACCCCGCTGCGCTGACCGGCCCAACCCGGCAAGGGCCGGCATCGACCCCTCGACATGCGGCCGCGCCTGACGTAGCTTCCGGCCGTGGCTGCAGCAGCGACGGGGGCCAGGGCGGGGTCCGAGGCCCACGGCGGGCTGCGCATCCTCCCGCGCCGTGCCCAGGCCAACAGCCGGGCGGTGATCGGCGGCCTGGCGGTGTCGCTCGCCGTGGTGCTCGTCTTCGCGGCATGGCTGGGCACCCGCCCCGGCCGCCCACTGCCCTACGCCGTGACCCGCCTCCCCCTGGCGGCCGGCGAGCGGCTCACCGCCGGCGACCTCACCACCCGGGCGCTGCGCCTCCCCGCGGCGGTGGCGTCGAGCGCCTTCCCGGCCACCTCGTCGCTGCTCGGCCGGGTCCTCGCCGTCGCCGTCCCCGCGGGCCAGCTGATCAGCTCCCCCGAGCTCACCCCCGCCGCCACCCAACCGGCCCTGCGACCGGTCGCCATCGAGGCGCCAGCCTTCGAGCTGGCCGGGCTCGGTCCGGGTCAGCGCGTCGACGTGCTGCTCACCACCGGCTCCGGGTCGGCAGAGCGCACGACGCTCATCTTCCGGGGCGCAGAGGTGATCCGCGTCTACTCGAGCAGCGGAGGCCTGCTCGGCGGCGGCTCGGGGTCCGAGGTCGTCACGCTCGGCGTGCCCGACCTGCAGGACGTGGAGAGCCTCGTGTCCGCCACCCATGCCGGCACGATCGACCTGGTCGTCGCCGAGCCCTCCGACGGGACCGGCGGCGGACCGGGTGGGTGATGGCGGGGTGCTCGGGCCCTCGGGGGGAGCCCGGTGAGCGGCGAGCGCTGGGTGCTGCTCGGCCTTGCCCCGGCTCGCGCCGCCTGGTTCGGGGAGCTCACCCGCTGGACGAGCTCCGGCGCGCTTCCTGCAGAGTTCGTGAAGTGCCGGTCGGCAGACGAGGCGCGCGCCCGCCTCGGGTCGGGGCGGGCCTGGTCGGCCCTGGTCGTCGACACCGCCTCGTCGGGCCTGGACCGTGACCTGGTCGACACCGCCCACCGCAGCGGCGCAGCGGTGCTCGGGGTGCGTGCCGGCAGCTCGCTGCGCGACCCCCCGGACCCGGGCTTCACGGCGGTGCTGCCTGCGAGCTTCGGTCGCGAGGAGCTGCTCAACGTCCTCTGCCTGCACGCCCGTCCGATCAGCAGGGGCGACCGGCTCCCGGCGAGCCTCTCGGAGCCGGCCGGATCGCCCTGGAGGGGCCGGATGGTGGGGGTCTGCGGACCTGGCGGTACCGGCGCCTCCACCCTGGCCATGGCCCTCGCCCAGGCGATGGGGGCCGATGCGCGCCACGGGGGCCGGGTCCTGCTCGCCGACCTCGCGCTCCGCGCCGACCAGGCCATGCTGCACGACGCGGTGGAGCTCGGGCCCGGGCTCCAGGAGCTGGTCGACGCCCACCGGCTCGGCTCCCCGGACCCCGCAGAGGTGGGCTCCGGGACCTTCGCGGTGCCCGGGCGCGCCTACCGGCTGCTGCTCGGCCTGCGGGCTCCCTCGGGATGGTCTGCGCTGCGGCCCCGGGCGACGAGCGCGACGATCCTGTCGCTGAGACAGGCCTTCTCGGTGGTGGTCGCCGACATCACCGGTGACCTGGAGGGTGAGCTGGACTGCGGGTCCGCCGACGTGGAGGAGCGCAACCACCTGGCCCGCACGGTCGCCTCCGAGTCGGACCTCGTGGTCGCGGTGGGAGCCGCCGGCATCAAGGGCCTCCACTCCCTGGCCCGGCTGATGCGCTCGCTCGCGGGAGCGGGAGTCGGCCCACCGAGACTGCTCCCGGTCGTCAACCGGGCGCCGAGGGACCCGAGGGAGCGTGCCCGGCTCGCTGGGGCGCTCGCCGAGCTGGCCCCGGGCACCACCGAGGTATCGAGCCCGCTGTTCGTCCGGGAGGCACGGGTCGAGGACTGCCTGCGAGCCGCCCGGCCCCTCCCCTCTGCCCTGGTCCGCCCCCTCGGCTCCGCCGTCGGCGCCCACCTCGACCGCCTCGCCGACGCCCCACCGCCGATGACCGGGCCGACACCGGTGGAGCCCGGCACCCTCGGCTCCTGGACCGACGCCGGCTGAGCGGGCGGCGCAGGTCCCGCCGTCGCCGGCCGTCGGGTCCCGCGGGCCCCGGCCGCCGGCCCCGGGCGTCAGGTCCCCGGCCGTCCCCGGGGGTCAGGTCCCGAGCAGGCGCAGGGTCACCTCGCTCGCGAGCAGCCGCCCCCGCCTCGTGAGCCTCACCCGGGACCGCTGCGACCCCCCGAGAGGCCCGGCGGCAGGGTCCCCGGGTGCCGCCGCCACCTCCGCCGCCTCTACCAGCTCCACCAGCCCGAGCTCTCCGAGCAGGGCCAGCTCGTCGCCCCCGGGCAGGTCGGCCAGGTCCACCCCTCGGACCGTGCGCAAGGCCAGCCCGATGCGCTCGGCTGCCCGGGTGGCCGGGTCGAGCAGCTCCCCACCGCCGACCGGGCTCTCCCCGCGGAGCACCGATCGCAGGTAGCGCTCCGGCGTGCGGACGTTCCACCACCGCCTCGCCCTGCCGTCGGCGAGCAGCTCGTGGGAGTGGGCGGCACAACCGAAGCCGCGGTACTCGCCCTGGGACCAGTAGAGCTGGTTGTGACGGCAGGCGGCCCCCGGCCGGGACCAGTTGGAGATCTCGTACCACGAGTAGCCGGCCGACTCGAGGACCTCGTCGGCCAGCTCGTACTTCGCCGCCTGGTCGTCGGGGTCGGGGTGGCGGGTCGGGTCGGAGCCGAGCGGAGTGCCCGGCTCGGCGATCAGGCCGTAGGCGCTCACGTGCGCCGGCGGGGGATCGAGCCCGAGCACCGCTAGCAAGGTGCGCTCCCAGTCCCCCATGCTCTCGCCGACCGCGCCGAAGATGAGGTCGACGCTGTAGCTGTCGCCGAGCCCTGCGCCGGCCAGCGCCTCGACCGCGCCCTCGACCGCGCCGCCGCTGTGGTACCTGCCGAGCGAAGCGAGCACCGAGGGCACCATCGACTGGACCCCGAGCGACACCCGGTTCACCCCGGCCTCCCTCCAGGCATGGAGGAGCGCGGCGCCGGCGTCCTCGGGGTTGCACTCGGCGGTCACCTCGGCGCCCGGGGCACGCAGGACGAGCTCGAGGATCGATGACAGCTGCCGGGCCGTCAGGCGCGACGGTGTCCCGCCCCCGAAGAAGACCGTGGCCGCCGGGGCGAGCCCGGAGCCGACCGCCGCGGCGACCTCCCGGCGGACGGCGGCCACGTAGTCGTCGGCGAGCTGCGAACGGTCGTCCCAGGTGGCGAAGGCGCAGTAGCCGCAGCGGCGGGCGCAGAACGGGATGTGGACGTAGACCCCCGCACCAGGCGGGCCGCCCCCGGCAGCCCCTGCTACGGGCCCCCCGGCGGAACCCGCCCGGCCACGGGCCTCCCCGCCGCTCGGGTGCCGAGCGCCAGCGGGAGGCGCGTTGCGCCCATCGCTACCAGGACCCTTCACAGGCGTCCGAGCCGGACGTTCTCTGTGGGATCAGCGACGCCGGCAACCCTATCCCCGGGGATCCGACCTGCTGGCGACGAGCCGGCCACCCGCGGCGCTCGGTCGCCGCAGGCCCGGGGCGTCGAGGCGTCGGCGCACCTCCTCTACGCTCACGTCCAAGAACGCGGCGAGGGCACGCAGGTCGTCGCGACGCACGGTCAGCACCCGACCGTTGAAGTCCTGGCGCTGGAGCTGGATGGTGGACAGGTAGCGACCGAGCATCTCGGCTCCGGCCTCACCGAGGGACTCCGGGCCGAGCTGCTCGACCCGGGTGAGGTCGATGGTCAAGCCGTCGCCGGCGCTGTCGGCGGCCGGGTCGGCGGCACCGGGGCCGGGCTCGTGGCCCGGGTCCTGCGGGAGCAGCTGGTCGACCGGCACGTGGTAGAAGTCGGCGAGCCGCTGAAGGCGCGGCACCGAGATCACCCGCTCCCCGCGCTCGTAGGCTCCGAGGACCGACGCCCTGAACTCCTCCCCCGAGGCGGCTTCGACCGCCTGGAGGGAGAGGCGCTGCTGCTGCCTGACCCTTCTCAGGCGCTCGCCGACGAGTCGGGTGTAGCTGCTCATCAGGGTCTCGGACACTTCGGCCTCCCCTTCGCAGGGCCAGGATGCTAGCCAGCGCCGGAGACCTCCGGGTCGCTCACGGCGGCCGGCTCGGGCCAGCCGTCGCCTTCGGGACCCGGCGCTGCTCCACAGCTCCAACGCCGTGGATCGGAGCCTAGGCGAGCCTGGCCCCGACCACCACAGGTGCCACCACGCCGGAGCGGAGGGCGACGAGCAGCGAGCCGGCGACCACTGCGGCGGTCTCGGTCCGCAACACCGTCGGCCCGAGCCCGACGAGCGCCGTTGCGCCGGAGCGCTCCGCATCGCTCCAACCTCCCTCCGGTCCGACCAGGATCGTCGGGCGATCGAGGTCCGGAGGGGCGCCGCCGGCTTCGGCGAGGGCCACTACCGGGGCCGGCGCCGGCGAGGCGCCGTGCCGGGCCGACCCGCCGGTGCCGGCGAGCATCCCCACGACGCTCTCGGGCTCGCCGATCTCCGGCAACCACAGGCGCCGGCTCTGCATCGCCGCCGAACGGGCGACCGCCCCCCACCGGGCGAGCAGGCGGCCGGTCCGCTCGGCATCGGGGCGCACCACCCCTCGGTCGGCGACCAAGGGGACGATCCGGTCCACGCCGACCTCGGTGAGCTTCTGCACCGCCCAGTCCGCGCGCTCGCCCTTCGGCACGGCGAGCCCGACGGTCACCCGGGGACGGGGGGCCGCCTCGACCTCGAGGGGTCCCTCGGCGTCGAGCTCTCCGGCACCCGCGAAGCGGCAGAGCCGCCACCCTCCCTCGCCGTCGGAGGCCCCGACCAGCTCGCCCGGGCGCAGGCGCAAGGCTCTCTGCAGGTGGTGGAGGTCCGCTCCGCCGAGCGTCGGCGCCCCGAGGTCGGGCACGAAGACGTGCGCGGCGGTGCGAGGTCTCGGCCGCGGCGGGCTCCCCCCGGACCCCGGGCCCGGGGCCGGCCGGTCACTTGAACGCGTGGCGGATCCGCGACAGCAGGCCGGAGTCGGCGTGGGCCACCGCTTCGCCACGCTCGCCGGCGAGCGAGCGCAGGAGGTCCTCCTGCTCCTTGGTCAGATCGGTCGGCGTGTCGACGGCGACGGTCACCACGAGGTCGCCGCGACCCCGGCCCTGCAGGTGAGGGACCCCCTTGGAGCGCAGGCGGACCTCCCGCCCGCCCTGGGTCCCCGGCTCGATGGTGATCTCCTCGTTCCCGTCGAGGGTCTCGAGCACGAGGTGCGCTCCGAGGGCAGCCTGGGTCATGGCCACGTGGACCGTAGTGCGCAGGTCGGCGCCGTCCCTCGTGATCGTCGGATGGGGCCTCAACTTCAAGTGGACGTAGAGGTCGCCTGGTGGACCGCTCCGCACCCCGCCGGCCCCGCGCCCGGTCAGGCGCAGCGTCGACCCCTCGTCGACCCCTGCAGGGATGTCGACGACGAAGCTCTGCTCGACGGTGCGGCGCCCGTCGCCCCGGCAGTCGGGACAGGGAGAGCTGATCTCCTCCCCGGTCCCGCCGCAACGGCTGCAGGGAGCCGCGGTGACCATCTGGCCGAGGATCGACTGGCGGACCCGCCGGACCTCGCCGGCTCCGCCGCATACCGTGCAGGTCGTCGGGGTCGTCCCCGGGCGCGCCCCCGAGCCGTTGCAGGTCGCACAGGTGCTCGGGAGCCGCACGCTGATCTGCTCCTCACCCCCGAAGACCGCGACCGCGAAGTCGATCTCCAGCACGGCTTCGACGTCTTCGCCCCGTCTCGGGCCCCGGCGGGCACCACCCTGGGCGGCAAATCCCCCGCCCGAGCCGAAGAAGGCGTCGAAGAGGTCCCCGAAGCCGTTGCCGAAGCCGTTGGCGAAGGGGTCCGCGGCCGCCTGGCGGGGCCCGCCGGCCCCGAAGAGGTCGTACTGGCGGCGCCGTTCCGGGTCGCGGAGGGTCTCGTAGGCCAGGTTGACGAGCTTGAAGCGCTCCTCGGTTCCCGGGTCGCCCTGGTTGGCGTCGGGGTGCAGCTCCCGGGCGAGGCGGAGGTAGGCCCGCTTGATCTCCGGCTCGGTGGCAGTCCGGGAGACCCCGAGCAGCTGGTAGTAGTCGTCGGCGGCGGCCACGGTGGGAGCAGGTTACCCGGGCACCGGGGATGTCGGTCCGAGCCCCGGTCCGCCGCGGCGGGTGGCGGGCACCGGGCGGGCACCGGGGTCAGGAACCTTCGCTCAGTGCCCTTCCGAGGCGCTCGCTCACGAGGCCGACCGCCGCCATCGCCTGGTCGTAGTGCATCCTCGTCGGGCCGAGGATCGCTATGGTGCCCCGCTCGCCCTCCACTTCGTAGGGCGCGACCACCAGCGAGCAGTCGGCGAGCGACTGGAGACCGTGCTCGGTGCCGATGGCCACCGACAGGCCCCGGTCGAGCACCTCCCGCAGCAGGCTGACCAGCACGTACTGGCGCTCGAGGATGTCGAGCACCTGGCGGATGGTACCGACCGCGTCGAAGGCGGTCGCCATGCGCGCCGCCCCCCCGACATAGACCTGGTCGGCGCCGCCGAGGACCACCGAGGTGATCGCGTCGTGGGCCCGGGAGACCAGCTCGTCGACCGCCGCGTCGCCCGTCGGCGTCGGCCTGTCGATGCTGCCCCAGGTCCGGCCGTTCAGGCACGACGCCAGGTGGGCCGATGCCGCACCGACGACCGCCTCGCTCACCGCTGCGTCGGGCGCGAGCTCGAGGTTGCGCTTCTCGATGCTGCCGTTGGAGAGCACTGCGACGACCAGGAGCGACCGGGGCGACAGCGACACGAGCTGGAACGACCGCACCCTCAGGGCCTCGGCGTTCGGCGCGGTCACCACCGCGGCGTAGTCGGTGAGCCCCGAGAGCAGTCGGCTCGTGTCCCCGAGCATCCGCTCGAGCTCGCCGTGGGCCCGGGCGAAGAAGTCCCTCACCTGCTGGCTCCGCACCTCGTCCAAGGTGCCCGGGGTGGCGAGCGAGTCGACGAAGAAGCGGTAGCCCTTGTCGGTCGGGACCCGGCCGGCGCTCGTGTGGGGTTGGGCGAGGTAGCCGTCGCGCTCCAACTGGTTCATCTCGTTGCGCACCGTGGCCGACGAGACCGCCAGGTCGGCCTGGCGGGCGAGGTGGGACGACCCGACCGGCTGGGCGGTCCTGATGTGCTCCTCCACCACGGCCCGGAGGATCGCAGCCTTTCGGTCGTCGAGCATCGCTGGGCGCCATGCTACCGGCGGGCCCCCGGCCACACCCGGCGTGCAGCTCGGCGCTCGGCGGGTTGCCTACCGCCGGAGCGGGTCGCGCCCGCCCGCTTCCCACCCCGGAAGCGGGTGCTCGGCGCCGTCGCGGGCCTCTGCGTAGCGGGCAAGCGCCTCGTTGCGCTCGGCGTGGTGGTCGACGATCGGATCGGGGTAGCCGCCGGCGTCGAGAGGGCGCCGGCGCATCTCCCAGGGAGCGTGGACGGCCTCGTCGGGGACCCCGGAGAGCTCTGGCAGGTAGCGGCGGACATACGCTCCCGTCGGGTCGAACTTGCGCCCCTGGAGCACCGGGTTGAACACCCGGTAGTAGGGGGCGGCGTCGGTGCCGGTGCCCGCGACCCACTGCCAACCGTGGTTGTTGGACGCGAGATCACCGTCGACCAGCTGGCTCATGAACCATCTGGCGCCCCGACGCCAGTCGAGGTGCAGGTCCTTCACGAGGAAGCTGGCTGCGATCATCCGGACCCGGTTGTGCATCCAGGCCTCGGTGCGCAGCTGGCGCATCCCGGCGTCGACGATCGGGTAGCCGGTGCGCCCCTCGCACCACGCCGCGAAGCGAGCCTCGGCCAGGGGACCCGAGTCGACCCTCATGCGCTCCATCCCTGCCTGCAGGCTGGTGCGGGCGCTGTCGGGCTGGTGCCAGAGCACGTCAGCGTAGAACTCCCTCCAGCACAGCTCCGAGCGCCAGGTGGCATGGCTGCGCCGGCGGGCGTCGACCCTGGCGAGGAGGGTGCGGGGGTGCAGGCAACCGAAGTGGAGGTACGGGGACAACCTCGAGGTGCGGTCGGCGCCCGGGTCGTTGCGCTCCTCTGCGTAGCTATCCAAGCCGTCGCGGAGAAAGGCCTCGAACCTGCGCCGGGCGGCCGCCTCGCCGGGCTCGGGGATGGAGGCTGCGGTCGCCGGGACGGCAGGCACGCCGACGCCACCGGGCCCCTCGGCCCAGTCGAGCCGCTCGGGCCGGGGCAGCGGCGGGCCCCACCCGTGGGCGACCCACGCCCGGGAGTAGGGGGTGAACACCCGGAAGGCAGTGCCGTCGGCCTTGCGCACCCGGCCCGGCTCGACGGCGTAGGGCGAGCCGACGAGGCGCAGCTCCACCCCGGCGCCGGCGAGCGCCGCCCCGACGGCCTCGTCACGCCGGCGGGCGTAGGGGCCGAAGTCGGCCGCCGCGACGACTAGGGCGGCTCGGAGCTGCTCACAGACCGCAGCCAGCTCGGTGGCCGGCTCGCCCCGGCGCACCAACAGGTGCCCCCCGCTCGCCCGCTCGAGCTCGGCGAGCGCTCCGGCGAGGAACGCCCGTCGGGGCGCCCCCGAGCTGCCCCACAGCTTCTCGTCGAGGACGAAGACCGGTACCACCGCGCCCTCGCCGGCCGCCTCGGCGAGGGCAGGGTTGTCCTCCAGGCGCAGGTCCCTGCGGACCCACCACACCACGCTCGGTCGGCTCACGGAGCGCCGACCCTAGGAGCCGGCGGGAGATGTGACAACCGGCCGGCCCCCGGCGGTCGCCAG
>JAKARG010000110.1 GCA_021819345.1 Actinomycetes bacterium
CGGCGAAGTGCTCTTCGAGCCGCTCAGGGAGGCCTTTACCCGGCTCGTGGAAGCCGGCAGCCAGCGGGAGGTCCGCATCGTGCCCGCCGCGCTCGGCCCGGCCGCAGGCGCGATCGGAGCGGGCCTGCTCGCCGCCCGGGAGGCTCGGGGCTAGCGTCGGGGGATGGAGTTCCGCCGGATCAACGGACTGCCGCCGTATGTGTTCGCACAGATCAACCAGCTCCGGGACGAGGCTCGGCGCGCCGGGAGGGACGTGGTGGACATGGGCTTCGGCAACCCCGACATCCCGAGCCCGCAAGTAGCAGTCGACAAGCTCGCCGAGGCGGCTCGCAACCCGCGCAACCACCGCTATTCGGCCTCCCGGGGGATCCCCCGGCTCCGCCAGGCGATCGCCGAGCTGTACCTCCGGCGCTTCGGGGTGGAGCTCGACCCCGACCGGGAGGTGGTGACCACGATCGGGGCCAAGGAAGGGCTGTCGCATCTCATGTGGACCCTCGTCGGGCCGGGCGACACCGCGCTCGTGCCGACCCCGAGCTACCCGATCCACATCTACGCCCCGCTGTTCGCCGGAGCAGAGGTGCAGCAGGTGCGCCTCGGGCCGCAGGAGGACTTCTTCTCCAACCTGCTCGACAGCTGGGAGCGCAGCTGGCCCCGGCCGAGGGTGGTCCTCTTCAGCTTCCCGCACAACCCGACGACCGAGTGCGTGGACCTCGAGTGGATGGCCCGGCTGGTCGAGCTCGCCCGGGAGCGCGAGGTGGTGCTCGTCCACGACTTCGCCTACGCCGAGACCGCCTTCGACGGCTACCGGCCTCCTTCGGTGCTCGAGGTGCCCGGGGCCAAGGACGTGGCGGTCGAGCTGTACACCCTCACCAAGAGCTTCTCGATGGCCGGGTGGCGGGTGGCGTTCCTCGTGGGCAACGCCGAGGTCGTCGGCGCGCTGACCAAGCTCAAGAGCTACCTCGACTACGGCACCTTCCAGCCGATCCAGATCGCCTCGATCGTGGCGATGAACGAGGCGCCCGAGTACCCCCTCGAGGTCAACTCGATCTACCAGTCACGCCGCGACGCCCTCTGCGACGGCCTGGAGCGGATCGGCTGGACGGTGCCCCGCCCACAGGGGACGATGTTCGTCTGGGCGCCCGTGCCGGAGGCCTACGCGGAGATGGGATCGCTCGGCTTCGCGGAACACCTGGTCGTCGACGCGGAGGTGGCCACCTCGCCCGGCGTCGGCTTCGGCGTCGGCGGGGAGGGCTTCGTCCGCTTCGCACTGATCGAGAACGAGCAGCGCATCAACCAGGCGGTGCGCAACCTCCGCCGGAGCCTGACCAAGCTCGGCTGACCCGCTGGCGCCGGTCCCCGGTGCAGCCCGCCCCGGGGCAGTGTTCGCGGCCACGTAACGAGGGGTTCACACCCGGTGGTCTAGGTTCGGGCGGTGCCCACGTATGTCCTGCGTGTCTGGATGCCCGACCGGCCCGGGGCCCTCGGGGCGGTCGCCTCACGGATCGGGGCGGTGCGCGGCGACCTGACCGGCATCGACATCCTGGAGCGGGGCGCAGGCAGGGCGATCGACGAGCTGATCGTCGAGCTGCCGAGCGAGGAGCTCGTGCCCCTGCTCGTCGCCGAGATCGCCGAAGTCGACGGGGTCGACGTCGAGAACGTCGGCCCGGCACCCGAGGAGCCGGTCGACCCCCGGCTCGACGCCCTGGAGACCGCGGCTGTCCTCGTGGCGGAGCGGAGCGTCGCCGGGCTGCTCGAGGAGCTCGCCCGGCGGGCGATGAGGGACTTCACCGCCGACTGGGCGGCGGTCATCCACCTGTCGGGCCCGACGCCGCTGGCCGAGGTCGGCGCGGTGCCGCCGGCGCCGTGGCTCGCCGCCTTCGTCGCCGGCAGCCGCCTGTCGGTGGCGCCCGAGGTCTCCGGGAGCGGCCCCGACGACGTCGCCTGGGCCGACCTCGCCGCTGCGGAGCTGGCGGTGGTCCTCGGGCGTCGGGGTCGCCCGCTGCGCGCCCGGGAGCGCCGTCAGCTCGCCGCGCTGGCGAGGATCGTCGACCACCGCTGGAGCGAGCTGGTCCAGCGGAGCTCCCGGGGCCTGCACCCGAGCGCCACCTCCCAGCCCTGATCCTCCACCGCCCAGGCGAGCCTGGCCCCTTGCTGGATGGCGAGCGCCGGCCGTGGGCGTCGGCGCTCGGCGGGCGTCAGAGGCCGAGCGGAGCGCTCCTCAGGCGCTCGGTCGCATCCGGTGGGCCGTCGAGCTCCACCCTCGCGTGGGCGCCCCGGCCGAAGCCGAACAGCACCAGCTCAGAGGGGGCGCCACCCACGCGGACGGTGTCGGTCCCGGAGCCGACCCGCACCGGCGTACGTCCGGGGGCGGCGAGCTCGGCGGTCACGCCGGCCCTGCGGAACATGAGCCTGCCGACGGTGCGGAGCCGGCGCCACAGGGAGTCCTCCATGGCCGGGTCGAGCTGGCGGGGCTCCCAGTCGGGCTGCGCCCGGCGGACGTCCTCGTGGTGCACGAAGTACTCGACGGTGTTCATCGCCTCGTCGAGCGGTCGGAGCAGGCTCGGGGGGCCGGAGCGGACCGCGCCGACGAGCTCCCCCCAGGCACGACCGGCCGCCTCGGCCTGGACCCGCTCGGTGCGGGGGGCGAGTGGGCGCAGGAGGATCCCGGCGGCGGCATCCGGGCGGGCCTCCCGGATGTAGAGGTGAGCCGCGAGGTCCCGGGTGCTCCAGCCGTCGCACAGGGTCGGCGCATCCGGGCCCAACCGCTCGAAGAGGTCACAGAGGCAGGATCGCTCGTCCCGGGCGAACTTGGTCACCGCATGGATCCTAGGAGGCATTGCCGGCAATCCTCGCGGCGACCCGGGCCCTGGCACGTAGGCGAGGAGCGGAGGGGCCCCGGCGCAGCCTCCCCGTCGAAGGGGCGGGGACAGGAGAGGCCGACACCGGGGCGAGCCGCCGAGGGGGCAGCTTCGGCGGCGAGAAGGGTCCTACCCGGGGCGGCCGAGGGGAAAACGTCCCGGGTAGTCCTCTTCGTCACCTCGTCGGCGTGCCCCGCACGGCTAGGTGGGCCCGGCAGTCCACAGCCCGGCAGTCCACAGCCCGGGGCTGCGGGTCCACAGCCATCTACCCCTGTTGGTGCACAGGAACCGTTGCCTAGCTTGGCCGGTGGTCCTCGCAGCTCGTCACGGCCCGGCGTTGACAGGACCGAAGTACAGTGGTGTAATTACCGGGCTCATCTTGTGTCGATCTCGGTCCGAGGGCTCGGGACGACACCACAGGTTGTGCCCTCGGTCAGGTAGCGCCCTCGGATGGGGGCCACCGGCAGGGGGAGCTGATGCGAGCAGCATCAGGAGGGCCGACCGGCCCTCCTGGACGAGGCGAGGACGAGGGAGACCGAGAGATATGGCCATCGCAGCCGAGCACACCGGCATCGGCATCCGCCGGATGTTCACGAGCCCAGGAGAGGACCCCTACGCGACGGTCACCTGGGAGCGGCGCGACGCCCGGATCACCCACTGGTCGACCGGTGCCGTCGCCTTCGAGCAGCAAGGCGTGGAGGTGCCCTCCACCTGGAGCGTCAACGCCACCAACATCCTGGCCCAGAAGTACTTCCGGGGCGTCCTCGGGACGCCCGAGCGGGAGTGGTCGCTGCGCCAGGTGGTCGACCGGGTGGTGGGCACCGTCACCGGCTGGGGACGCAAGGGCGGCTACTTCGCCGACGAGGCGGAGGCGGAGGCCTTCGCCGACGAGCTGGTCTACGCGATCATCCACCAAAAGGCGGCGTTCAACTCGCCGGTGTGGTTCAACCTCGGCGTGCCCGGCGTCCCCCAGCAGGGATCGGCCTGCTTCATCCTGTCGGTCGAGGACTCGATGGACTCCATCCTCAACTGGTACACCGAGGAGGGCGTCATCTTCAAGGGCGGCTCGGGGGCCGGGGTGAACCTCTCGAAGATCCGCTCCTCCAAGGAGGGGCTGCGAGGCGGGGGGACCGCGTCCGGCCCGGTCAGCTTCATGCGCGGCGCCGACGCCTCGGCGGGGACGATCAAGAGCGGCGGCAAGACCCGGCGCGCTGCGAAGATGGTGATCCTCGACGTCGACCACCCCGACGTCCAGGACTTCATCTGGTGCAAGGCGATCGAGGAGCGCAAGGCCCGGGCTCTGCGTGACGCGGGCTTCGACATGGACCTCGACGGCAAGGACAGCCATTCGGTCCAGTACCAGAACGCCAACAACTCGGTGCGGGTCACTGACGAGTTCATGGAGGCGGTGCTCGGCGACCGGGAGTGGCACCTGCGGGCGGTGACCGACGGCTCGATCCTCCAGACCGTGAGGGCGCGCGACCTGTTCAGGGAGATCGCCGAGGCTGCGTGGCAGTGCGCCGACCCGGGGATGCAGTTCGACACCACGATCAACAAATGGCACACCGCGCCCGGCTCCGGGAGGATCAACGCGAGCAATCCCTGCTCGGAGTACATGCACCTCGACAACTCGGCGTGCAACCTGGCGAGCCTCAACCTGCTGTCGTTCCTCGGCGAAGACGGCTCTTTCGACGTGGAGGGGTTCCGCTCGACCGTCGAGGTGGTCTTCACCGCCCAGGAGATAATCGTGGGCAACGCCGACTACCCCACCGAGAGGATCGCCGAGAGCTCACGGCGGTTCCGCCAGCTCGGTATCGGCTACGCCAACCTCGGCGCGCTGCTCATGGCCCAGGGCCTGCCCTACGACTCTGCAGGGGGGAGGGCGTGGGCGGCATCGATCACCGCCCTTCTCACCGGTCACGCCTACGCCACCTCGGCACGCACCGCAGCCCGGATGGGACCGTTCGCGGGCTACACCGACAACCGCGACGCAATGCTCGGGGTCCTACGCATGCACCGAGACGCAGCGTCGAAGATCGACGAGGAGCTGGTGCCCCCCGAGCTGCTCTCCGCTGCCCAGGAGTCCTGGGACGCCGCCGTGGAGCTCGCCGAGACCGTTGGCGTGCGCAACTCCCATGCTAGCGAGCTGGCGCCCACCGGGACCATCGGTCTGATGATGGATTGCGACACCACCGGGATCGAGCCCGACCTCGCCTTGGTGAAGACCAAGAAGCTCGTCGGTGGCGGGACGATGTCGATCGTCAACCAGACGGTCCCCCGGGCCCTGAAGCGCCTCGGCTACAGCGAGCCCGAGATCGCCGAGATCAGTGCCTACGTCGACGAGCACAAGTCGATCGTCGGCGCTCCCCATCTGGCCGCAGAGGACCTTGCGGTCTTCGCCTGCTCAATGGGGGACAACACCATCCACTACCGGGGCCACCTGAAGATGATGGGAGCCGTCCAGCCCTTCATCAGTGGCGCGATCAGCAAGACCGTCAACGTCCCCGAGGAGGTCACCGTCGAGGAGGTCGAACAGCTGCACATCGAGGCATGGCAGCTCGGCCTGAAGGCGGTGGCGATCTACCGGGACAACTGCAAGGTCGCCCAGCCGCTCTCGACCACGAAGAAGGAGGGCCGGCCGTCGGAGGCGGCGGTCCACGACGCCGAGCTGGCCCGCAAGGTGGCCGACTTGGAGAAGGCGCTCGCCAACCAGACGACGGTCGTGGTGAAGCAACCCATCCGGGAGCGGATGCCGCGCAGGCGCCGGTCGTCGACCTTCGCCTTCCGGGTGGCCGACTGCGAGGGCTACGTCACCGTGGGTGAGTACGAGGACGGCCGTCCGGGAGAGGTGTTCATGAAGGTCGCCAAGCAGGGCTCGACGCTGGCGGGGATCATGGACGCCTTCGCAGTCTCGGTCAGCCTCGGGCTCCAGCACGGCGTCCCGCTCGCCACCTACGTCCGCAAGTTCACCAACATGCGCTTCGAGCCCGCCGGGATGACCGACGATGCAGACCTCCGCATCGCCCAGTCGCTGGTCGACTACATCTTCCGGCGGCTGGCTGTCGACTACCTGCCCTACGAGGACCGGGTGGAGCTCGGCGTGCTAACGACGGGGGAGAGGACGCAACAGACCCTGCCCGGGGTCGAGGAGGCGGCCACCCCGAACCTGTCGCTGGTCGAGGACCGGGAGTACGGAGATGACGATCCGCCGGCTCCGACGCTGCGCCTGGCCCCACCTGCCCCCACCCCGGCACCCGCCCGAGCGGAGACCGACGCCCCCTACTGCTTCCAGTGTGGGGTGCAGATGCAAAGGGCGGGCAGTTGCCACGCCTGCCCGAGCTGCGGCACCACGAGCGGTTGCTCGTGAGCGCAGCGGAGCCCTGCGGGGGTCGGATCGCTCAGGGCTGGTGGTCGCCGGCGAGCGCGGCGTAGGCGAGGCGCTCGACGAGCAGCGCGGCTCCGCGGGAGGACTCCGACACGGCGTCGATCGCCCTGCAGGCGAGCTCGACGGCGAGAGCCGGCAGCTCGGCGAGCTGGTGGGCCAGGGCCATCGCCCTGGGGAGGGGGGAGGTGCTCGCCGCGACCACCTCGGTCAGGAGCCCGAGCCCGGCGGCACTGGGGGCGTCGAGGCGGGGGCGGGAGATCACCAGCTCCCGGGCCCGGGCGGTGCCGACCATGCGGACCAGCCGGAGAAGGCCGCCGGAGCTCGGGATGATCCCGGAGCCGACCTCGGGGAAGCCGAAGATCGCGTCGGCCGCCGCCACCCGGAAGTCCGTGGCGAGGGCCAGCTCCAGGCCTCCTCCGAGGCAGTAGCCGGAGATGGCGCTCACCGTCGGCTGCGGGAGGTCGGCCACCGCCTCGTAGACCCCACCCGAGTCGCGGTAGTAGGCCATCACCGAGGCTGGGGACCGCCCGGCGAGCTCGGTGACGTCGGCTCCGCTCGAGAACACCCGCTCGCCTCCGGTCACCACCACCGCCCGACTGGAGCCCACCTCGGGCCCGGCGAGCGCGTCACGCAGGTCGCGCTCCATTGCCACTGAGATGGCATTGAGCTTCTCGGGACGACGCAGGGTCACGACGGCGACCTCGCCCTCCAGGCTGACGTCGACCAGCCGTCCCCCGGCCTCCGGGGTGGTCAAGGCGCCACCTGCGCCGGCGGGGCCACCTGCGCCGGCGGGGCCACCTGCGCCGGCGGGGCGCCGACCGAGGCGTGCAGGAGACCGTCGAGGCCGCGCTTGGCGATCTCGTTGCCGATGATCAGGCGCTGGATCTCGCTCGTGCCCTCCCAGATCCGGTCCACCCGGATGTCCCGGTACAGCCGCTCGACCGGGTACTCGCGCATGTAGCCCCGCCCTCCGAAGACCTGCACCGCCCGGTCCACGACCCTGCCGGCGGCTTCCGAGGCGAGCGTCTTCACCATCGCGGCCTTCGCGTGGACGAGCTTGCGCGACAGCCCCGCATCGCATTCGGCGGCCACCTGGTAGGTGAGTGCGCGCATGGAGGCGATCTCGATCGCGCTGTCGGCGAGCATCGCCTGGACCATCTGGTTGTCGACCAGCCGGCGACCGAACTGCCGTCGGTGGAGGGCCCACTCGGTGGCCTCCCGGAGCGCCCGCTCCGCAGCCCCCGAGGCTCGGGCAGCGATCATGAGGCGCTCCTCGACGAACCACTCCCGGGTCAGCTCGGCTCCGGCTCCGACCGCCCCGAGCACCGCCTCGGGGCCGACTCGCACCTGGTCCAGGTCGAAGATCGGATGCTTGTAGACGAAGGCGTGCATGTAGCGCGGGGTCCGCTCGATCCGTACGCCGGGGAGGTCCTTGTCGACGAGGAACAGCGTCGGCTCGCGCCGCTCGCCGAGCGCGGCCAGCACAACGAGGAAGTCGGCGGCGTCGCCGACGGTGACGAACCACTTGCGCCCGCTCAGGCGGAAGCCGTCGCCTTCGGGCGTGGCGGTGGTGCGGATTGCGGTGAAGTCCGACCCGGCTCCCTCCTCGGTCACGGCGTAGCAGTCCCGGCGCTCGCCGCGGATGGCGGGGAGCAAGTAGCGCTCCCGCTGGGCCTCGTCGCAGGCCCGCAGGGCGTTGGCCGGGCGCCAGACGACGTCCCACAGCGCGTTGGTCAGCTGGCCGAGCTGCTCTTGGACGAGGACCTGGTCGAGGATCCCGAGGCCCTGGCCGCCCCACTGCGCCGGCATGTTGATCGCGTTCAGGCGCAGCTCGAGGGTGTGGGCACGCAGCTCGTCGAGCACCTCGGCGGGAAGTCCTTCGTCCTCGTCGCAGCGCAGCTCGTGAGTCATGATCCGCCGGGCGAGCTCGGCTGCCCGCCCGACGAGCCCGACCTGGGTCTCGGTGAAGCCGAAGTCCATCTACCACCGCCTCGTGATCCCCCGCAGCCGACGACCGGCCGATTTATTATGGCACAACCGCTGTGATGTCAACCTACGATGTCGACGCCGGGCGCCGATCTCAGGGCGTCCAGGTGCCGGCGTGCCATGCCGACCACGTCGAGGGAGCCTTCGGGCTCGAAGATCGCCTGGATCCCGAGACCGTCGATCAGCGCCGCGAGGTGCCTGGCTTGCTCCGCAGGGTCGCAGCCGGGGTCGATCTCGTGGTCGTCGCGGGCGGTCTCCAGGTGCCGGCGGAGCAGTTCGAGCCATTCGCGGTAGTAGCGGCGCTGCTCCGCGGCCAGGGCCGGGTCCCCGAAGGCACGGCTCCAAAAGCTCACCCAGACGGTCATCTCCAGGTACTGCTCGCCACCGACCGGGAGCACCGAGGCGAGGACCTCCCCGAGCGCGTCCAGCCCACGTCTACCGGCGGTCCGGGAGGCGATCCGGGCGCGCTCCCTGGCCCAGACCAGGCGCAGTGCCGAGCGGAGGATGTCGTCTTTGTCCCGGAAGTAGTGGCCGATGACCCCGGTCGAGCAGCCAGCCTCGGCGGCGATGTCGCGGATGCTCACCCGGTCGATCCCGACGCGCGCGATGAGCCGCCAGGTCGCCTCGACCACCCCCTCCCGCCGCAGCTCCCGGTCGACGATCTTCGGCATCTCAGGAGCCTCGGGCCGGTGCCGCCGTCGAG
>JAKARG010000111.1 GCA_021819345.1 Actinomycetes bacterium
TCCGATCTCACCGCAGTCGGGTCGGCCCCCACCACGACATCGGGGCGAAGGTCACGGACCAGGCGCACCAGCACCTCGCGGAGCTCGGCGGTGTCCTCGATCTCCCCGTCGCAGCGGCCGAGCCAATGGTGAGCCGCTACTCCCAGCTCGCGGCCCGCCTCGGCCACCTCACCTCGACGCCGCCCGGCCAGCTCTACCGGGTCGACGTTCGGGTCGCTCGACCCCTTCGCGCCGTCGGCCGCGATGCAGACGTGCACCTCGCTACCCGCCGCAGCCCACAGAGCGAGGGCCCCACCGGCGGCGACGTCAGGGTCGTCTGGGTGGGCGTAGACCGCCAGCACCCGAGCGGGGACCTCCCGGACCAGTTCGGCCACACCACAGCGTAGCGAGAGGCAGGGACCGCTTCGAATGGGCGAGACTCGGGAAATGACCTACCGCATGCGGCACATCCGGGCCCCCGAGATCCTCGACCGCCGAGGGCGACCGACGCTGCAGGTCACCGCAGGGCTCGAGGACGGCTCGGTCGGGATCGCCCGAGCCCCCCGATGCCCCTTACGCTCGACCGGCGGGCCGGGCTCGAGCCGGCGAGGAGGGAGCCGGCGAGCGGACCCGAGCCGGCTCGGAGCAGGGCCGCCGACGACTCCGAGGGGACCCGGCGGGAGACCCGGGTCGGCGAGCAGACCACGATGAGCGAGCCTCGCCGGCTCGACACTCCCCTGCTGGCCCGGGCCCCCCGGACCGCCGAGGAGGCCTTCGGGCCTGCGCCGGCGGGAGAGGACCCGATCCTCGGAGAGCTCGCCGCGGCCGCTCTGGCGGCCGCTGTCGCGGGTGCGACCTTCGCCGCCGAGCGCCTGGGAGCGCAGCGGACCGGGGTGGGCACCAAGTCCTCGGCCACCGACATGGTCTCCGAGGTCGACCGCGGCTCGGAGGCCCTGATCGCTGCGGTCCTGGCGGAGCTCCGGCCCCACGACGGCCTGCTCGGAGAGGAGGGCGCCGAGCGGCAGGGGAGCACCGGGGTGCGCTGGGTCGTCGACCCGCTCGACGGCACCACCAACTATCTCTTCGGCCTCCCGTCGTGGTCGGTGTCGGTCGCCGCCGAGATATACGGGCGCCCGGTCGTCGGAGTGGTCGTCGACCCCTCGCTCGACGAGACCTGGTCTGCGGTCGACGGACGCGGGGCCCGATGCAACGGAGCGACCCGCCGGGTGGCGGAGGGGCGCTCGACGCTCGCCACCGCGCTCGTCGCCACCGGCTTCGGCTACGACGCCGAGCGGCGGTCACACCAGGCGGAGGTGCTGCGCTCGGTCCTGCCCTCGGTGCGCGACATCCGCCGCTTCGGCTCGGCGGCGATCGACCTGTGCTGGGTCGCCGGCGGGCGCTACGACGCCTTCTACGAGCTCGGGCTCAACCCTTGGGACGCAGCTGCCGGAAGTGTCATCTGTCGGGAGGCCGGCGGGGTGGTCGAGACCCTCCCTGGCGGGGTGCTGCTCGCCGCCACGCCAGGGCTCGCCGGACCGCTGGCCAGCCTGCTGCGCTCTGCCGGAGCCTGAAGCGAGAGCCCGCCGGTGCTCCGGTCGATGTCGATGGGGTCACTCTCAGGAGAAGAAGCTTGCCGCCACGTCGTGGAGCAGCTCGCCGTCGACGGTCTTCAGCTCGCTGACCGCGTCGGATAGCGGGACCCGTACGATCCGGTCTGCCCGCAGCGCCACCATCTGGTCGAAGGCTCCCTCGTGGACCGCCTCGATCGCCGCGATGCCGAAGCGGGTTGCGAGCACCCGGTCGAAGGCCGTTGGCGTCCCGCCCCTTTGGACGTGGCCGAGGATCGTCACCCTGGTCTCGAAGCCGGTCCGCCGCTCGATCTCCGGTGCCAGGACGTTGGCGATCCCCCCGAGCCGGGGGTGGCCGAACTGGTCCACCTCGGCCGACGCCACCTCCAAGGTGCCCGCCACCGGCACCGCACCCTCTGCCACCACCACGATCGAGGCGTAGCGCCCCTTGGCGTGGCGGGCCTTGAGTGCCTCGCAGATCACCTCGACGTCGAAGGGCTCCTCCGGTACGAGGATCTCAGCTGCCCCACCGGCGATGCCGGCGTAGGTCGCGATCCATCCGGCGTGGCGACCCATCACCTCGCAGACGATGACCCGGTCGTGGGACTCGGCCGTGGTGTGCAGCCGGTCGATGGCCTCGGTGGCGATCTGCACCGCAGTGTGGAAGCCGAAGGTGACCTCCGTGGCCGACAGGTCGTTGTCGATCGTCTTCGGGACGCCGACGATCGACAGCCCCTCGGCCGCCAACCGATGGGCGACCCCGAGGGTGTCCTCCCCGCCGATGGCGACCAGGGCGTCGATGCCTTCCCTCTCGACGGTCCGCAGCACCTCGCCGACCCCACCCTCGAGCTTGTAGGGGTTGGTCCTCGAGGTCCCGAGGATGGTGCCGCCCCGGGGCAGGATCCCCCGGCAGTGCGAGACGTCGAGAGGTTGGGTCCGGCCTTCGACCAAGCCCCTCCAGCCATCCCGGAACCCGACGAGCTGGTCCCCGAAGTGGACCTCTCCCTTGCGCACCACCGCGCGGATCACCGCATTGAGCCCCGGGCAGTCTCCGCCACCGGTCAGCATGCCGACTCGCATCGCTCCTCCTCCATGTCCGGGTCACAACGGTCACAAGCCACCCATCGGCCACCTGGACCCTATGCGAGCCGCCCTCCTGGCGTCAGGGAACCTCGGCTCCGCCCTGCTCCACGAGCAAGCCGACCTCCCGCTCGAAATCCCCTGCGCCGGTGAACCCCTTGTAGACGCTCGCGAAGCGCAAGTAGGCGACCTCGTCGAGCTCGCGCAGGCGTGCGAGCACGGACCACCCGACCTGCTCCGCGCTCACCTCGGTGCCCTCCATGCGCATCGCCTCCTCCACGTCGGCGGCGAGCGCCTCCCGAGCCGCCTCGCTCACCGGCCGGTTCTTCGCTGCAGCCACGACCCCGGCGACGATCTTGTGCCGGTCGAAGGGCTCACGAGCACCCGAGCGCTTGCGCACCATGAGCGGCGCTTCCTCCAGCCGCTCGTAGGTCGTGAAGCGCCTGGCGCAGCCGAGGCACTCCCGCCGCCGGCGGATCGCAGCCCCGTCGTCGGCGGAGCGAGAGTCCACGACCTTGTCCTCCATCGAGGAGCACTGCGGGCACCGCATCGGCTCGAAGCGTACCTGCGGCGCCGAGGCGGCCCGATAGCCGGGCCGCACAGGAGCTCGGTTCAGGGCACGACGATGCGCTCGCCCACCTGGAGGGGCCGATCGTGGGTCTCGGACTCCAAGCGATCGAGCAGCGCCAGGACATTGCCGTTGGGATCCTCCGCCACCGCGATCGACCAGAGTGTGTCGCCAGGACGCACCACGACCACATGGGCGCCGATCAGCTCCACCCTCGGCCCGGCCAGGGCGGAGAGCGCGCCCCGCACACCCACCCACGCCGAGAGGACCACCGCGACCACCACCCCGGCGGCGGCGACCCGGCGGCGGCGGTAGGTGGCCGGCGGGTGGCGGCGGGGCGGAGCTCCGGCGCGCGACCCTCCATCCCCCGGTCCTGCAGCAATGGTCGCTGTGGCCACGACGATCCTCCTCGAGGGGGAACATGTGTTCGCTCTGGCTCTATGAGAGCAAACATGCGTTCGGTTGTCAAGTACCGGCAGCTGGAGCTGCGGAGGGGGTCCGATCGAGGCGTGGGCCGAGGCGGCGAGGCCGAGGACGCGAGCCAGGACGAGGACGTGAGCGGGCGGTACAGCTGAAGCCGAGCGAACACATGTTTGCCCAGAGCTACGCAACCGGCTAGCGTGGGAGTCCATGGCCGACAACGAACTGAGCGGGAAGCGGCGAGAGATCCTCGAGTTCATCGCCTCGGAGCTGCGCGAGCGGGGCTTCCCTCCCTCGGTCCGCGAGATCGGGGAGGCGGTTGGCCTGACCTCGTCGTCCACCGTTCACTCCCACCTGCAGACCCTGCAGCGCCAGGGCTTCCTGCGCCGTGACCCGACCAAGCCGAGGGCGATCGAGGTCCGCTACGACGCCAACTCGGGGGCGGCGATCGAGCGTCGACCGGCTCGCCACGTGCCGCTGGTCGGTGACGTGGCCGCCGGAACCGACGTGCTCGCCCAAGAACGCGTAGAGGAGCTGCTGCCCCTGCCGGAGGACTTCACCGGCGACGGGCAGCTGTTCATGCTCCGGGTCCGTGGCGACTCGATGGTCGACGCCGGCATCCTCGACGGCGACTTCGTGGTGGTCCGCCAGCAGGACACCGCCGAGAGGGGCGACACCGTCGTCGCAGGCATCCCAGGCGACGAGGCGACCGTGAAGACCTTCGGCCGGCGCAACGGCAAGGTCGTCCTCACCCCCCACAACCCGACCATGGAGCCGATCGTGCTCGACCCGGAGGAGGTGCGGATCTACGGCCGGGTGGTGACGGTGCTGCGGCGCCTCTGAGGCGACGGCGCAGGCCCTGCGGCAATCGGCAAGCGGCCTGCGGCAAGCGGCAAGGAAGCCATCGGCGGTAAGAGCACCACCAGGCAGGGCGGCTCGGGGCCTCCCTGTCGACAGCCGGGCCCGAGCTGCACGGGGCTCAGCCGAGCTGCTCGGGCTCAGCCCGCTCCGGGGTCCAGGGTCGGGTACAGCACGGCGCGCAACGCCCGGTGGGCACGCTCGAGCTCGTCGCGGGTGACCGCCTCTCCGGCGGTGTGGGCCACCTCGGGGTCCCCGGGCCCGAAGTTGGCGGCCGGGATGCCGCGCTCGGCGAAGAATGCGACGTCGGTCCAGCCGAGCTTCGCCCGCGGAGGTGACCCGCTGGCTGCGACCAGCCCGGACAGCAGCGGGTCGGCGAGGCCCGGGGGTGCACCTGGGGCGGCGTCCACCAGGGCGACGCTGTCGCCAGCCGCGGGGTCGAGCACCGGCGCCAGGTAGCCCGCCAGGGCGGCGAAGGCCTGGTCGACGTCCCGGTCCGGGCTGAAGCGGTGGTTGAGGGTGAGGACCGCCGTGTCGGGGACGACGTTGTTGGCCACGCCTGCCTCGAGGCGGACCACCTGCAGCGCCTCCCGGTACTCACAGCGCTCGATCACCGGTCGACGCTCCTGCCAGGAGGCGATCCGTTCGAGCACGGGCGCCGACCGATGGGCCGCGTTGGCCCCCCGCCAGGGCCGCGCCGTGTGCGCCCTCGCACCCCCGAGGGTGACCGCGACCACGAGCGAGCCCTGGCAGCCCGCCTCCACCACGGCGCCGGTCGGCTCGCCGAGGACCGCTACGTCGCCGGCGAGCAACGACGGGTCGACGGCCTCGATCTGCAGCAGACCGTTGTGCTCGCGGGCGATCTCCTCCGCGACGTAGAAGGCAAAGGTCGCCTGCAGCGACGGGGGCTCGGCCTCGCCGGCGAGGGCGAGCATGACCGCCAGGCCACCTTTCATGTCGGCCGACCCGAGACCGAAGAGGGTGTCGGCAGCCAGCCGAGGCAGGGCGTTGCCGTTGGGCGGCACCGTGTCGAGGTGGCCGGCGAGCACCACCCGGCGGCCGGTGCCGGCTGTCCGCGCAACGAGGTTGTCCCCGATGCGCACCACCTCCAACCAGGGCGCCGCCCGCAGCTCTGCCTCGACCCGATCGGCGATGGCCGCCTCGTCCCGGCTGACCGAGGGGATGGCGACGAGCTCGGCGGTCCGAGCCAGCAGGTCGCTCACCGCGCGTCCGTCCGCGCAACTGGGGTGAAGCGCACCGGCAGGCGCTTGACCCCTCCGACGAGCGGGATCGACCGGCTCTCCAGCAGCTCGGGCTCACCGACCGGCTCCAGGTCGGGGAGGCGGGTGAGGAGCTGGCGGAACGCGACCGACAGCTCCCGACGGGCCAGGTGGGCGCCGAGGCAGAAGTGGGGACCAGGAGCGCCGAAGGCTACATGTGGGTTCGGGGCCCGGCGCAGGTCCATCGACTCGGGAGCCGCGAAGACCCGGGGGTCGCGGTTGGCGGCCCCGTAGAACATGGCCAATTTTTCCCCCTCCGAGACCTCCAGGCCACCGACGGTCGTGTCACGGGTGGCGGTGCGACGCATGTAGATGACCGGGGACGCCAGCCGGAGCAGCTCCTCGACCGCAGCAGGGGCCATCCCCTCGGGGTCGGCGGCCCAGATCGCCTTCTGCTCGGGGTGGGAGGCGAGCAGGTGCACGCCGTGGCTGATGGCGTTGCGGGTGGTGTCGTTGCCGGCGGTGGTGAGCAGGATGAAGAACGGCGCCAGCTCCTCGGCGCCGAGCCAGTCCTCGCCGACGTCGGCGTGCACCAAAGCGCTGGTGAGGTCGTCGGAGGGGTGCTCCCGGCGGTGCTCGACCAGCTCCGAGAGCAGACCGGTCAGCTCCGTCCCGGCGGACAGGAGCGCAGAGAGCACGTCTTCACCCCCGGTCGCCTCCAGGTCGCCCGCGCCGAGGATCACGTTCGTGCAGCGCAGCACCGTGGCGAGCTCGCTGCGGGGGATCCCGAGCATGTCGCAGATCACGAGGAGGGGAAAGGGCTCGGCGACGGTCGCGACCAGGTCGACTTCGCCCAGCTCGCAGACCTCGTCGAGCAGCTCCGAACAGACCCGCTCGACCGAGTCGGACAGATCCTGCAGGTGGCGAGGGGTGAAGGCGCGCGCGACGATCCCCCGCTGGCGGGCGTGGCGGGGGTCGTCCATCACGATGATCGAGCTGAAGTACTCGACGATCTCGACGGGGAGGTCGATGATCGACGTCGAGCCCCTGCCCGAGCAGAAGTCCTGCGGCCGGCGGCTCACCTCGCAGACCTCGGCATGGCCGATCACCGCGGTGAAGTCGACCTCCTGACCGAAGAAGGGGACATCTAGGTGCGCCCGCAGGAACGGGCTCTCCTCACGCCACTCGGCGAACACCTGCATGCGCTCGGCGAGCGGCCGCTGCCAGAACGAGCCGTCCACGAGCAGCGACGAGTCAGCGGCCATCAGCCCTCCCTGTCGGTCGCCCCGACCCTAGCCAGTCGGCTCCGGCGATCGCCGCCCCCGAAGGTCGCAGCGCCCGCGACGGCGGTGCCCAGGGAGCGGGTCGTCAGGCCAGGTGACCAAGAGCGATCCCTGCTGCTGCGGCGGCCAGGCCGAGGGCGACGCTCGCGCTCAGGTTGGCGGCTGCGTAGGCGTAGCGGCCCGACTCGGCAAGGCGGAGCGTCTCGAAGCTGAAGGTCGAGAAGGTCGTGAAGGCACCGCAGAACCCGTCACCGAGACCGGCACCTGCGGCAACCGGTAGGACGCCGACGGTCGACAGGCCGGTGAGCAGGCCGAGGACGAAGGCGCCGCTCACGTTGATCGCGAAGGTTCCCCACGGCAGCATGGAGGCCACCCTGGAGGTCACCCACCGGTCGAGCAGGAACCTGCTCGCCGCCCCGAGGAACCCTCCAGCAGCCACGGCGAGCAGCAGCCCCGAGGTCAACTCGTCCGACCCCGGCGGGGAGCGGCCCCCCCTGCGCATCCACACGTCGGGACCAGGAGCCTCATTCCAGCTCCTCTTGCAACCAGCGCTCGGCACGCAACGCGATGCGTGCCACTCCCATCGCGAGCCACGCCGCTCCGAGACCTCCGGCGAGGCTGCCGGCCAGATAGGCACCTGCCACCGCCGGCGCCCCGGCTCGGAACAGCTGCACCGCCTCGACGCAAAAGGTGGAGAAGGTGGTGTAGGCACCGATGACCCCGGTCCCGATGAGCGGACGGGCGAGCCGCCCCCGAGGGAACGCCTCTGTGACCATCACGAGGAGGAAGCCGAGCACGGCGCTGCCCGACAGGTTGATCGTGAAGGTGCCCCACGGGAAGGCTCCGGTGACCGTCGGCATCACCCAGAGGACGGCGTAGCGGGCGAGGGCACCGACCGCTCCGCCGAAGCCCACGACGACCGCCAGCACCCAGTCCGCCCGATGCCGCCCGGACGCGGGCCCCGCCCGCACTGCGGTGTCGGGGTCGACCGGCAAGCGCCCGCCCGTCCGGTCGGCTCGGGGGCTCACCTCGGCGTCCCCTCCGAACGGCCCACGCAGTGCCGAGCGGCTGAGCAGACCCGAGACGTCGGGGTGTGAAGGTGACCGAGAGCCAGGGAGTGCACCCTGTAGGGCGGTAGCACCCTCGGTCCCCGCCGACCCTCGAGGCGGGACCCCACATGCGCAACGGACCCACCGTCGGAGAGCTCAACGAGGGTGGACGGCACTCGGAGCGCTTGGATCAACGTCGGTGCGAGATCGCCTCCCATCGGCACTGCCGGTCCCTTCCGAGCTGAGCTTCGGGTTCGGAAGAGGCCATCAGCCCGACTTCGGGCGGTTCGAACGCTCGGGGCGCTCACCGGGGCTTCATCCGGTCTACCCCCATCATAGGCCAGTGGCCACCGCTCCACCATCTTCCACGGCGGCGATGGTCGTGCCCGAGCGCTGCGGCGCGTTCGCACCATGCCGGCCTCGATCGGCTCCGTGCGGCTCCGGCGGCCGCCGGTCCTGCAGAGCTGCCCTCGACCTGGCTCGTACGCTCGCGGCGCCCACCGGGGTGCCGTCAGGTCTGCCCCCCGCATGGGAAGCTGGCGATCCAGCTCCGGTGGAGCGGTCCCAGATCGCCCGGACACCACCCGGGCACCGACGACAGGAGATCCAGACGTGAGCATCGAGACCGGTACCGCAGCGGCTCCCGAGTCAGGGCCGCGATGAGCCCCTACCCCGGCGCCCCCGCCGAGGCGTTCGAGGTGGTGGTCGAGATCCCGAAGGGATCCCGCAACAAGTACGAGTACGACCACGAGCGCCACGTGATCTTCCTCGACCGGAGGCTCTTCTCAGCGACGACCTACCCGGCGGACTACGGCTTCATTCCCGACACCCTCGCCGAAGACGGCGACCCGCTCGACGTGCTCGTCATCGTCGAGGAGCCCACCTTCCCCGGCT